>JAEELG010000108.1 GCA_016288775.1 Bacteroidales bacterium
GAAGAGACGGTGGTCGTGGGTTACGGCGTACAGAAGAAATCCGACGTCACCGGCGCCATCTCGCAGGTGAAGTCGGAAGACATCGCCAACCGGACCATCACCACGCCTGAGTCGGCTCTCCAGGGCAAGACGGCAGGTGTGCAGGTATTCTCCAGCTCGGCCCGCCCGGGCGCCGCTCCCAGCATCCAGGTGCGCGGTATTTCTTCCAATGGCTCTTCCAACCCGCTTTATGTGGTGGACGGCCGCCGTACGAATTCCATTGCCGGCATCGACCCCAATGACATCGAATCGATGGAAGTCCTCAAGGACGGTGCGTCGGCTGCCATCTACGGCGCCGAGGCCGGTAACGGCGTGATCATGATCACGACCCGCCGCGGCCAGGGCGACGGTAAGATCAGCTACTCCTTCCAGCTGACTTCGCAGAGCCTGAACCACATCCCGAAGGTGATGAACGCTGAGCAGTATATGCAGTATTTCATCGAAAACGGCCGCTACGGCATCCAGGACTTTTATGGAAACTGGGATTTCAAGACCAACACCGACTGGCTGGCCTATTCCTATGAGAATTCCCTGATGCAGCACCATAACCTGTCGTTCTCGGCGGGTGCCGAACGGGGCAATCTCTACATTTCGGCTACCTATCTCGACAACAATGGTATGTTCGCCGGCGATGCCGACGTCTACAAACGTGTCACCACGATGGTCAACGGGTCCTGGAAGTTCAAGCCCTGGCTGGAAGTCCAGACCAACAACCAGGTGGAATACTACCAGTCCCGCAGCGTCTCGGAAGGCTCCGACTACGGCTCCGCCGTGCTGGCCGCCATCCAGCTCGACCCGCTGACCCCGACGACCTATGCGCCGGACCAGCTGCCTGACTTCATGCTGGATTACCTGGCCGCCGGCCGCCGGCTGATGCAGGACGAGAACGGCAATTACTACGGCATCTCGTACTTCAACCCTTCGGAGAACGTGAACCCCCGCATCATGCGCGACCGCTCCTACAGCACCTCGCAGGGCTTCAACATCAATGGTTCCACGGCCATCAACTTCATGCCGATCAAGAACCTGACCTTCACCTCCCGCGTCGGTTACCGTTTCTCCGCTTCCGACAACTATGGCTATTCGCTGCAGTACTATGTCAACCAGAACGCCTATCAGAACTACATCGGCCTTTCCGGTTCCGACAACAACAACATGTACTACCAGTGGGAGAATTTCGCCAACTGGAACCAGAATTTCGGCGGGCACAACGTCAGCGCGATGGTGGGTACCTCTTACTCCAACAGCCGGAGCTATTCGCTGAGCGGTTCTTATCGCGGCAGTGACGATGATCTGGGCGTGATGCAGGACAACCCGCTGTTCTACTATTTTGCATATCACTCGGCCAATGCCGTTCCTTCGGTGTCGGGTGCCGAGCCGAACTATTCCCGCAAACTGTCCTACTTCGCACGACTCGGCTGGAACTATATGGGCAAATACAATGTCCAGGCTTCGTTCCGTGCGGATGCGGCGGACCTTTCGATCCTTCCCAAGCCGATGCGCTGGGGTTACTTCCCTTCCGTTTCCGCCAGCTGGACGCTGTCTGAAGAGAACTTCTTCCAGCCGCTCAAGCATGCCATCCCTTATCTCAAACTGCGCGCTTCCTGGGGCCAGAACGGTTCCCTGGCAGGTCTGTACGGTTACCGTTACGCCAATGTGATCGCCAGCACCGGCAAGTATCCGACCGGCAACGGCCTGGAATACATCCAGGGCTACGCACCGTCTTCCTCGGGTAACGACGAGCTCAAGTGGGAGACCTCCGAACAGCTCGACTTCGGTATCGACATGCGTTTCTTCCGCGACCGTCTGTCATTCAGTGCCGACTGGTTCCGTAAGATGACCAAGGACCTGATCGTCACAGGTATCACGCCTTCGACCGTGGTCGGTGTGGCCGCTTCTCCGGTGAACGCGGGCAACGTGCTCAACACGGGTCTCGAGTTCGAGGTCAAGTGGCGCGACCAGTTCGGCGACTTCAACTACAGCATTTCCGCCAACGCTTCCACCCTCAAGAACGAAGTGACCTATATCCACGAGACGCTTTCCGACGGTATCGACGGCGTGGGCGTCCGTAACTACGGTACGATCACCCGTTTCGAAAAAGGTTACCCGGCCTGGCATTTCTACGGCTATCATTTCACGGGCATCGACCCGAACACGGGTGACGCGATGTTCCAGGACATCGACGGCAGTGGCGACGCCACGCAGGCCGACAAGATGGACCTGGGAAGCGGTATCCCGAAGGCCAACTTCGGTCTGACCCTGACGGCGGGCTGGAAGGGCCTCGATGCCGTGGTCTTCATGACCGGAGCTGTGGGCAGCAAGATCTACAACTGCCTCACCGTTGTCGACTATCCTTCCAACCGTTTGAGCTTCCTCACGGAGGACCGCTGGACGCCAACCCATACCAACGGTACGATGCCGGCGGCCAACGCCTCGAACTGGCAGCAGTTCCTGACCTCCGACGGCGTGGTGTTCGACGGCTCCTATGCCAAGATCAAGCAGATCCAGCTGGGTTACACCCTCCCGCAACTGTTCACGCGCAAGTTCTTCGTGGACAATCTCCGCATCTACGGCTCCCTCGATGACTGGTTCACCTTCTCCAAGTATCCGGGCTTCGATCCGGAAATTACCGGTGTCGGCAGCGGCCTCGGCGTGGACAAGGGCAGTTATCCGACCGCCAAGAAGATCGTTTTCGGCGTTAACATCACTTTCTAATCTGACAGCCCTATGAAAACAAGAAATATCCTTTTGACTGCTGTCGCAGTGATCTGCACTCTCTGCCTGAGCGCCTGCTCCGACTTGCTGGACATCCCGCAGCATGGTGTGCTGGACTACAATACCTATTATCAGACAGACGACCAGATCCTTTCCGCCAACGTGGCCATGTATCTGGAAGTCCGTGGCTGGGAATTCAACGCCAAGCTCTGCAAGGCCATGTTTACCGACGACTTCTGGGCCGGTGGTTCGATGCGCGGTGACAACACGGACCTCGAGCATCTCAACGAATTCACCTTCGATGCTGAACAGGACTACATCCAGGCCATGTTCACAACCTTCTATACCTTGATTTACAAGGCCAACGTCATCCTGGGCCACGTGGACGAAAACGGCAGCGAGATGGCCCGCATGGCCCGTGCCGAAGCCAAGGTCTTCCGTGCCTTCGCTTATTTCGATCTCAAGACGATGTGGGGCAACCCGCCGCTCGTGGACCACGAACTGTCTCCCTCCGAGTACAATGTGCCCAACGGCACCGACGAGCAACTCTGGGGCCTGATGGAGCAGGACCTTACCGAGGCCATCTCTTCCGGCGCGCTGGTCGAGAAGACCAGTGTCAACGACAAGGAGACCTGGCGCGTGACCAAGCAGTTCGCCCAGGCGCTGCTCGGCAAGGTATATCTCTGGCAGGGCAAGAACGCTGAGGCAGCCGCCCAGTTCGACGCCATTGTCAATTCCGGAAAATACAAACTCTTCGACGACTACGAGACGCTGTTCCGCATCGAGAACAAGCACAATTGCGAAAGCATGTTCGAGAGCAACCGTGTCCACGATGACAACGACTCCTTCCAGAACTTCTCCATGTACGGCCTGATGACCAACTGGCGCATGGACAAGATGAACTGGCCCTCAGATACTCCGATCATGAACACGGGCTGGGGCTTCCGCGTGCCGACCAAGAGCCTTTATGACGACTTCGTGAAGGAAGAGGGTGTGGACGGCTATCGTCTGAATTGTTCCCTGAAGACCCTCGACCAGATTACCAATGAACTGGGCATTACCCTCAAGAGTCCGGTCATCGGTGAAGGATACTTCATGTGGAAACTGCGTATCCTGGCTTCCGAGCGCGGTATGGGCAACGACTTCGTGTATGCCGCCAATACGCTGTGGATGCGTTACGCCGAGGTGCTGCTCTGCGGTGCCGAGGCTCATCTGGCTGCCGGTAATGCCGGCAAGGCCGCCGAGTACCTCAACATGATCCGTACCCGCGCCCACCTGCCCGCCAAGAGCACCGTGACCCTCGCGGACATCAAGATTGAGAAGCGTCTCGAACTCTTTGGTGAGGGCACCCGTTTCCAGGATCTCCTCCGCTGGGGTGAAGGCAGCAAGATGGCCGACAACGGCAAGGAGTATCCTTTGCTCCAGGTCAACGGCCAGGTAAGCTGGGTCAGCTGCGGCAACCCGACCTATGGTTTCAAGAGCGGTAAGCACGAGAAGCTCCCGTATCCTGCCACCGAGATTCGTCTGAACAGCGCCCTCGAGCAGAACCCGGGTTATTAATCGTCTAAAAATGAGAAAGATCATGAAAAAGAATATCCTCCTTTTTGCTATGATGCTCCTGGGCCTGGCCGCTTGCCAGACCTCGGTACTCGACCCGCTCGAAGGTATTTTCCCGGCTCCGACCGTAGTCAACTGCACCAGCGGTGCCTGCGATGCCTCCAAGGCGGACGGCAAGCGGTTTTTCGACCTGAATCTGAGCGACGGTTCCAACACGCTGAAGGCGCTGCTCATCGGCGATTCCTATTATCTGACTTCCAATGCC
>JAEELG010000109.1 GCA_016288775.1 Bacteroidales bacterium
GGCAGCGTGGCGTCGGCAGCCAACGGAGCCGTATTCAGCGGATGCTCGGTGAGCGGCAAGGTGGGTAAGTCCATGGACGCCCTTCTCACCCTCACGGCCGATAACTACTTCCCCTTCGTGGGCGCAGCGAACGCATCCTGCACAAGCCTTAACAAAGACAATATAACATTCGCAGAATGAAAAAACAGTATTTACAACCCATCGCCAGCGAAGTGATTGTTCGCTGCGAATCCAACCTGCTGTACAGCGGGCTTAAGGATATGAACAATCAGCCGGTCTACCCCGAGGAAGATCTGGATGATGATTACGATGACCTACCGTAGGAGGACCAAGCTATGAAAAAGACATTCTATATCCTGGCCCTTGCAGCCATCGCCCTTTCCTGCACAAAGGAAATGGAAACATCCAACCCTGCCGTTTCCGGCGAGAAAGTAACCGTTAAGGTTGCCCTTGCCGAAGACGATGCTACCAAAGTCTCTCTCTCCGAGGCAGCCGACAAAAAGTCGATGTCCCTCGCCTGGGAGGCTACCGATAAAATCTCCATCAACACCGAGACCTTCTCCATCAAGGCCGGTTTCACCGCCCATGAGGCTGAATTCGAGGGAAATGCTCCTTCCGGAAGCAGCTACACCATTATCTATCCGGGCAAGTATACCGATATCGCGGCATTCAATGCCCGCTCCTATGCGTCCCAGACCCAGGACGGTAATTCCTCCACGGCTCATCTGGAGTACAATGCCGCTCTTGAAGGCGTGAGCGAGTACCTTGAGCCCAAGTTCGATCCTTCCTGGGCCGCCGACAAAGGCGGTACGCTCAAGCAGAACGGCGTGGTGCAGCTGAGGCTTCAGCTGCCCGACGGCGCAGCCAACCCCACGTCCGTGAGCCTTATTGCTTCCAGGGACATTTTCCCCACCACCAACGAAGGCACGGCTCTCACTAAGGAGATGACACTTTCCCTTAAGAATGTCACTCTTCCCGCGAACCGTATCCTCGAGGCCTACATGATGTTCTCGGCAGCCGGAGTCACTATTGCCGATGGCGACCAGTTCACCGTGGCCGTGGTAACTCCTGCCGCAACTTATGTCCGCGATCTCACTCTTTCCGCCCAGACCTGGGCAGGCGGCGGCCAGTACACCCTGCAGCTAAAGAACTTCAATGTCCATAACTTCGACATCAACAATGTGGCCGATCTGGAAATGTTCCGCGACGGTGTGAACAGCGGCGACATCCTCTGGCAAACCGTTCACGCGAACCTGACTACGGACATCGACTGCTCAAGCATCACCTCCTGGACTCCAATTGGCAACGGTACGTTCACTCCCGTTGAGAGCGGAACCGTATCCGCCACCTGGGAAGGCCCCGCCTTCCAGGGCGTCTTTGACGGCCAGGGACACGCCATCAAGAACCTCAATATGACCGGTTCTCCGGCCACCTACAAGCCCTTCGGCCTGTTCGGTATCCTGTATAAGGCAACGGTCAAGGACCTCACGCTCGGAGCCGCCAGCAGCGATACCGGCGCCCTCACCGCAACGCCTCAGGGCAGGATGGATGCCGGCGCCGTTGCAGGCGTTGCCTACGGCGCTACTGTCCAGAACGTTACCAACTACTTCCCGATGACCATTCCCACCAACAGCTCTTCCAACCGAGTTGCCATGGCTATGGTGGGCTATGTCTACGGCGACGCCGCCAGCGGCCCTTCGGTGCTGTCCGGGCTGCAGAATTACGGAAAGGTTAAGGCTCAGTCTCCTTCCAACAGCGCCAACGGCGCAACGAGTATCCAGGTAGCAGGTATCGCTGGCTTCGGTAACAGCGGCAGCGCTTCTGTCACCAACAGCATCAACTCCAGCACAAACTATGCTGACATTGAGGCCAAATGCGGCCGCTCCGCCGGTGTCCTTGCAACTGCCAATACCCGCACCGCACTTAACGGCTGTGTCAACCGCGGTAACATTACCAATACCTTCAGCAATGCACGTATCGGAGGTATTTGCGTTATTTTCGCCGGTGGTACATCCATGACAGATTGCTCTAACTACGGAGATGTGATTGCCACTGCTGACAATACCCAGCTTGGCGGTCTTGCCTGTATGATCAACAATGCCAATGTTACTGTACAGGGTGGCGGCAATCACGGACGAGTTCTTGGTGATATCAGCGGATACCACGGTACACTCATTGCCAACATGAATGCTTTCAGCTCTGTGAAGGACCTTGTCGCCGGCGGTGCCTATGGCACATATAACGGTGGCGATTATCAGTATATCGTTCTCACAGACTCCAATTATATGGGTTATATCGGCAAGATTGCATCTGGGTCGGAAAGCAAGGTGACCAACATTACCTTTGAGGCCTGGGACGGTTATCCTGCTGCTAACGAAACGTTGATTTCCAATGCCACACAACTGCAGGCATTTGTGGCCAAAGTGAACAATGGTGAATTCGCCACAACGGATGTTGCAAAGCTCACTGCCGATATCGACTGTTCCAGCATCACTTCCTGGACTCCTATCGGTAACGTTTCCATGAGCGCCTGGACGTATGTAAACCTTACCACAAGCGGATACGATTTCATGGGCACCTTCGATGGCCAGGGCCACACTATCAGCAATCTTGCGATGTCGTTCTCATCTTCCGGCAGCTATAAGGCCTATGGCTTCTTCGGCAGTATCGGAAACGGAGCGACTGTTAAGAATATTGTGTTCGACAACTCCTGCTCCATGTCCATCAGCGCCTCTTATGGCGGTGCATTCGGTATGCTGGCCGGGCTTGTAAAGGGTGCGACCATCGAGAATATCGAGAACCACGGTGCAATCACCGGCGGCGGCACTTCTTCTCTTGCTAACGGCGCGACCGGCCGCTGCGCTGTCGGTGCGATTATCGGCGAGGTTCATCCTTCCACTTCTCCTGCCAGTCTCACCGGGCTTCATAACTTTGGTAATATTGGTACTTCAGAGAGTAGTATCTTCACTGCATACAATAATGTGCAGACAGGTGCAAATGCAGTACATGTAGGCGGTATTGCTGGATTCTCAACCAATACGAACAACGCTACAACGGTGTCATTCACAAACTGCATCAATGATGGTGATATTTATACCAACGCCGGACGTAGTTCTGGAATAGTTGCTGCAGCGAATCGTTATACCTCAATGAAGGGCTGCATTAATAATGGTGATATGGTCTCTACAGCAACAAGTTCCCGTCTGGGTAATATCACTTGCATAGCAGGGCCTGGTTCTATTCTGGATGGTTGTATCAATTATGGAGACTTGATAGCAGCAGATAATATTTCCGTTGCCGGTGTAGTTTGTCTTGTCAACGATGCCTCCGTACAGTTGAAGAATACCAGCAGCCTTGGTGCTACTATTATCGGCAAGAACGTAAATGTCGGTGGTAATCAAACGTACAACGGTGTCCTGTTTGGCTATTGTAATGTCGACGCCATCTTCAGCAACTGCTCGATTAACGGCAAAATCGGCACAAGTACAACAGATTTAGTTACTCTTACTTCAGAGAATTATTTCCAGTACGCAGGCCAGGCAACCAGCAAGGCAACGAAGGCCACTACTACCAACATCACCTTCGCTTCAGAATAAATGAAACGAACCCTATCAATAATCTTATTGCTTCTAGGCACTCTGGCTCTTTACGGCCAGAGTGCCCGGGAGCAGATCCAGGAGAATCCCAACCGGGCGGGGGGAGTGTACTATATGTACGAGTTCCACCCGCACAAGGTTACGGCTCCACCAAGGGGATACAAGCCCGTCTACCTGAGCCATTACGGCCGCCACGGCGCACGCTACCTGCTTAACGAAACGCAGTACGAGCGTAGCCTGGGTGTGCTGAAGGCTGCCCACGAGGCGGGTGCTCTCACTGAGACCGGGGAGAGGCTGTGGCAGGAGGCATCGGCCTATTTCCAGGAGACGTGCCAGTACCGCTACGGAGACCTCACCCCGCTTGGCTGGGACCAGCACTTCCGCATAGCCCAGGAGATTTATGCCGACAACAGGGCCCTTTTCCGCCGCCACCCTTCCGTGGAGGCCGGAGCAACCCAGGTGCCCCGCTGCATAGTCTCCATGACGGCTTTCCTCCAGGGACTCGCCGCCAAAGACCGCAAACTGGACATCCGGGCCAATGCTTCGCTGGCCGATCTGGACGCGCTTAACCCCC
>JAEELG010000110.1 GCA_016288775.1 Bacteroidales bacterium
ACGGAAATATTTCCTTGGCCGGCTTGCAGGAAGTCTTTCAATTCATCCAGTGTCCCATATTGCATCTTGCCGATGCGCGTGTAGCTCCAGGCATTGCTGCCGTAGAATAGCACAATCTGGTTGCCGCTATAGAGAATGACATCTCCGGCTTCTGTGGTTATCTGAGTGTCGTTGGCGGGCAGCGAAAGCCCCAGCGCTCCCACCTTCTCGAATCCGCCATAATCGCGGGCCTCATATGTGATGGATGCCTCCCGGAGGGCCGCTACAAGGGCCTTGGTGGCATCGTTGTTTTCAATCTTCACTGGGAGGGATTTCCCGGAAACTGTAATCTTGATTTCGCTTGGCATAATTTCTTCCGATTTATTTAACCCATTCCACCACGTTTTTATGAGCTCATCGCCCTTGCTGCGATTGCCGTCGTTAATCCAAAGCGCCTCACCCATCCATTGGGCATCCGGGATAAGGCGTTTGGCATCGGCAACCACAGAAGAAATGCCGCTGGAGGCGCTGGAGACAATGAGGCCTACGTTTTTATTTTTCATTTTCGGGCCCTCCTTGAACAGATAGCTTTGCATAATGGCGGCCATATTGCTCCACCAGAGCGGTGTCACTATCACGATGGTGTCATAATCGCCAGCCTTGATGCTTACCGGCTTGATGGCGGGATAACTTGCTGCGTCACCGGGCTTTTCGCGGATAGCTGCAATCAGGCGGCTGCCGATGGCGTAGTTGTTCGCCTCATATCGCAGGCCCTCTTCGGCAGGCTCAATCTCCAGCACATCCGCATCGGCATATTCCGCCAACTTTGTGGCCAGGGTTCTGCAATTGCCGGTGTAACTATAGTAGACGACGAGCGTTTTGCCGGAAGCCGTTTCATGGCTGGGCTCGGGCTCTTCGCCGCCGTTGCCGCCATCGCCTGGATTGTCATTGTGCTCCTCTTGCGTCGGTTCGGGATCAAGGGGCGTGGGGGGATTGGGGACCTTGGAGCCGCACCCCGCCTGAATCATCATAAGGGCTGCCGGCAGGCAGAGCCTGAAAAACAGTTTCATCATTTCAGATTGTCTTTGAAGAACTGTTCCATCTTGTCGTAAGGGATTACCCCGGCCACATCGTCGTAGAGATCCACATGAGTGGCACCGGGGATAATCATCAGTTCCTGGTTGTCTCCGGTCAGCAAGCCAAAAGCATACTCGCTGAAGTAGCGGCTGTGGGCTTTCTCGCCGTGGATGATGAGCACGGGTGCCTCGATTTCGCCCGCCCAGGCCAGCAGGGGCTGGTTCAGGAAGCTCTGGCAGCCGATGATGTTCCAGCCATCGGTGGAGTTGCCGCTGCGCACGTGATAGCCCCGGGGTGTCTTATAGTATGCGTGATAGTCCTTTACGAACCACGGCGCATCTTCGGGAAGCGGGTCGATGACGCCGCCGGCACGCTCATAAGTACCTGCTGCATAGTCTTTCGTGCGCTGTGCAGCCAGGGCCAGGCGCTTCTGCTGGCGCTGAGCAGGCGTATCCTCGCCGGCAAAATAACCCTCCACGTTCACCTTGCTCATATCGTACATAGTAGAAGGCACAGTTGCCTTGATGCGCGGATCAAGCGCGGCGGCATTGCTGGCCATCCCGCCAAAACCGCAAATGCCGATGATACCGATGCGTTCAGGGTCCACCAGGTCGCAGGTAGAAAGGAAGTCCACAGCCGCCAGAAAATCTTCGGTATTGATGTCCGGCGATGCCATCCTGCGGGGCTCACCGCCCGATTCTCCGGTAAACGACGGGTCGAAGGCGATGGTCAGAAATCCTCTTTCGGCCATGTGCTGGGCATAGAGTCCGCTGGACTGTTCCTTGACTGCGCCGAAGGGGCCGCTCACCGCAATGGCGGCAAGTTTGCCTGTGGCGTTCTTGGGGACATACATATCGGCCGCCAACTCGATTCCGTAGCGGTTGTGGAAGGTGACCTTGCTGTGGTTCACCAGTTCGGACTTGGGAAAGGTCTTGTCCCATTCCCGGGAAAGGGCAAGTGTGCTCATATTCTCGTTTGTGTTTGATTTGCAGGCCGTCAGCATCAAGGCTGCGGAGGCCAGGCAGATGATAATCTGTTTCATTTGTTTCTTCTGTATTCTGCCGGAGACATTCCGGTTATATTCTTGAAAAGTCTGGTGAAATGCTGCGGATAGGTGAAGCCGAACATATTGGCGATTGAAGAAACCGGAAGGTCGGTGGCCAGAAGCGCCTGTTTTGCCAGCAGGACGATTCTGGATTTGATGTAGTCCCGGACATTCACTCCGGTCTCCTGCTTTATCTGTTCGCCAAGATAGTTGGGCGTGAGGTGAAGGGTGTAGGCAATCTCCGCAACTGTCGGAAATCCCTTGCGGGCCACGGTGCCGCTTTCATACCATTGGGAAAGGGCCCTCTCGAAATCGGTAAGGATGTCGCTTGAGCCGGTATCGTGGATCACTATCTGGCGGTCGTAACACTTCAGGCAGATATCCAACAGACATTCTATCAAATCGCAAAGCCAGGCCTTGTCAGTCTTGGAGCCGTTTTGTTTCAGGACATCGTGTATCCGATTAACCAAGGCCTCGCACTGAATCATCTCGCCAGCGGTGGTGTAAAGAGCCTCGGAACTGCTGTAGGAGAAAAAGGAATATCGGCTCAGCTTCTTCCCCAGATGTGTTCCCATCAATAAGTCGTGATGGAATATCAAACCGACCGAAACGTCAGACTTGCGATCTTGGGTATCAACTTGAACCACCTGGCCGGGGCCAAAGCATACCAGGCTGCAGTCGGTATACTTATACTGTTTAAGCCCGTATCCTACGCTGAAACCGCTGCCCTTGGTAAGCCAGACAGCATAAAGGTCAAGGTTCACCTTGTCAGATGGATAATGTTTGGAAAGATCTCCCATATCTACAACCGTAACGAGCGGATGCAGCGCATCGAACCCGCACCAATTGCAGTAATCTTCAATGGTTTCCAGACGTAAGACCTCTTGTTTCATCTCAATACAAAGATATGAGAATTACGTCAGTTGCTACTTACCATTTTTACGGATAGCGGCTCGTGTTGACACCATATGTTCACGAATGGAGAGTCGTACCTAC
>JAEELG010000111.1 GCA_016288775.1 Bacteroidales bacterium
ACTAATAATCAATTGACTGCGAAAACGACCGATTTATCCGGGCAACCGGAGGTGCGGAGCGAGCCACAACAGCTCGCTCCGCTGCCTCCGGTAACTGCCGCGCCTCATATTGCGCGGCAGCGGTGCCCCCAGGTCATAGAATATCCTCCTGCTACACCTGGCAAGCAAACCCCCGGGAGCAGCCGCGCTCCGTTTTGCGCGGCTGCGATGACGGCCCTCTCCCCGGAAGCCCTGAGCGGCTATGCGCGCTCCGGCGACCGGTTAGATCAGGGCTGAGAGGCACTTGCGGAGGCTGTCGGTCCAGTAGGGGACGGAGAGGCCGAAGGTCTGCTTGACCTTGGTTTTGTCGAGGACCGAGTAGGCCGGGCGCTTGACCGGACTCGGGAATTCATCGCTGTGGCAGGGCTGGATGTCGCAAGATGAACGGCTGGGATGAGATTCCGGGTCAAGCCCGGAATGACTACGGTGGTCGAGCCCGGATTGACCATAACAGTCATGGCGGACTTGATCCGCCATCTCAGCGATGACCTTCGTGAAGTCATACCAGCTGCAGACTCCTTCGTTGCTGTAGTGATAGATGCCGGGGACCGGTCGTGCAAGGATGGTGAAGATGGCGGCGGCGAGATTGCCGGCGTAGGTGGGCGTGCCGACCTGGTCGAAGACTACGTTGAGGCGCGGCTTCTCGGCCGTGAGGCGGAGCATCGTCCGGACGAAATTCTTGCCGAACTCGCTGTAAAGCCAGGCAGTGCGCAGGATGACACACTTGCAGCCTACGCGTGCGATGGCCTGTTCGCCGTGGAGTTTGGTGAGACCGTAGACGCCCGTGGGCGTGCCGGTTTGTTCCTCGCGGCAAGGCGTATTGTACGGATCTCCCCCGAAGACATAGTCCGTGCTGATGTGCACAAGCAGCCCGCCGACTTCCTTCATGGCGACAGCGAGATTCTCCGGTGCTTTTGCGTTGAGGAGTTCTGCCAACTCCGGTTGTGATTCAGCAGCATCCACATTGGTGAATGCCGCGCAGTTGACGATGGCGTCGATGTGCTCCTCGCTCACCAGGGTGCGGATGGCTTCGAGGTCCGTGATGTCGAGGCGGCGCGTGGACGTGTCCACGGGCGCGCCGCCTGCGAGCTTGCGGAGCATTGCAACGGATTCCTCCGAGGCTTCGGTGACGTCGGTGAAGAGGAAATGAGATTCCGGATCAAGTCCGGATAAACTGCCATTCGTCATTCCGGCCGGAGAGCCGGAATCCCTTGCGGCCAGCAGACGTATCTCATTGCCTAACTGACCGTTGGCGCCGGTGGTAAGGATATTCATTTTATTTGTAAAGATTTACGGAATAATCAAAATCCAGAGGAGAATCTTTCAAGGAGGCTCGGATGCGGTCCTTCTCACTCATGATGGCCTTGTCCCATGGAATCCTCCAGTCGATGGACAATGCAGGATCAAGAAGTTGAATACCTGCGTCCGCCTCCGGATGATAAAACTCGTCGCATTTATATTGGAATACCGCAGTTTCACTCAGCACTGCGAACCCATGAGCAAATCCCTTAGGAATAAAGAATTGCCGGTGATTCTCTTCCGTAAGTTCCACTGCAACGTGTTGCCCAAACGTCGGAGATCCCTTGCGGATATCAACAGCTACATCTAGTACGGACCCCCGAACGCAACGTACCAATTTGCTCTGCGTATATGGCGGTTTCTGGTAGTGCAGGCCACGGACTACACCGTAAGAAGACATAGACTCGTTATCCTGTACAAAGGTAACATTATGTCCCAGTAAAGGTGTTACCTGTGCATCAAAGTCCCGCTGAGAGAAGCTCTCAAAGAAATATCCACGCGCGTCCTTAAATACTCGTGGTTCGATGATAACAACGCCTTCCAAGGCGGTCTTGATTACTTCCATTTACTTGCGTTTTTGCTTTTCGTCCTCGATACACTTGAGCAGGTACTGCCCGTACTGGTTCTTGAGCATGGGCTTCGCAAGCTCGCGCATGCGCTCCTCGGTGATCCAGCCGCGATGGTAGGCGATACCCTCAAGGCAGGCAATCTTGAGCCCCTGGCGCTTCTCGATGACTTCTACGAAAATGGACGCCTCGGCCAGTGAATCATGCGTGCCGGTATCCAGCCAAGCGAAACCGCGTCCCAGCGTCTGGACCTTCAGCTCACCGTCCTTCAGGAACTCCTGATTCACGGTTGTGATCTCTAATTCACCCCGGGCTGAGGGCTTGATATGCTTTGCGATATCCACCACCTTATTGGGGTAAAAGTAAAGGCCGACTACGGCATAATTGCTCTTCGGTTCCTTCGGTTTTTCCTCGATACTCAGGCAATTACCCTCTTTGTCGAACTCCGCCACGCCGTAACGTTCGGGGTCGTCCACCCAGTAACCAAACACCGTTGCTTTGCTGTCCTGCTCCGCCGCGCGCACCGCCTCCTTGAGCAGGGGCGTGAAGCCAGCACCATGGAAGATGTTGTCACCCAGCACGAGGCAGACACTGTCATTCCCAACGAACTCTTCACCGATAATGAATGCCTGGGCAAGGCCATCCGGGGAGGGTTGCTCGGCATACTCGAAACGGACGCCATAGTCAGATCCATCACCCAACAACCGACGGAAACCAGGCAGGTCCTGCGGTGTACTGATGATCAGGATGTCGCGGATGCCTGCCAGCATCAACACGCTGATCGGATAGTAGACCATCGGCTTGTCGTAGATGGGCAGCAATTGTTTGCTGACGCCCTTGGTGATCGGGTATAGCCGGGTGCCGGAGCCACCGGCGAGTACGATGCCTTTCATGTTCGTATGCGTTAGACAATGTATACAGAGCAAAAATACGAAATCTTTTCTTAATTTTGCAGTCTATGCGTCGGATCAAAACCATATTGACTGCTTTTGCTGTCCTGTTGTTGGTTGGCTGCAACGGATTGGAGCGTCCTTATGAGGGGACTTATGACCAGGTGCTTATTTACTGTGCCCTGGGATACAATAACCTCAATTATGACCTGCTGAACAATTTCGACCAGATCCAAGAAGGGATCCTGCCCGGGCTTTGGCAGGACAAGGCCATTCTCGCATTCTGCCATACGGCGAAGGGGGGCGACTATAGCACTCCCAACCCGCCGCGGTTGATCCGTATCTATCGTGGTGACGACGGTAAGGCCCGCGCCGACACCCTCAAGACATACGAGAACATGACGGTTGGCGCTTCTAAAGAATCAATCCGTACGGCCCTGACCGACGTCATGCAGATGTTCCCTTCGGAGCATTATGGCATCATTGCTTCTTCGCACGGAACT
>JAEELG010000112.1 GCA_016288775.1 Bacteroidales bacterium
ACCGCCTGTCGCTGGTTGGCGGCAGGGAGTGCACCGTCGGCGAGGGCCGGGGCCTGAACTTCGTGCAGGATGCCGCCGTCGCCCCCGAGGGCTACGAGATCCGCGTCCGCCGCAGCGGCGCCGAGGTGCGCGCAAGCGACTACAACGGCTTCATCTATGCCATCCAAACCCTGAAGCAGATGCTTGGGGCGGCGGTTTACGGCACCGAGCCCGATCCGGATGCGGTCCTGGCCATCCCCTGCTGCGAAATCGAAGACGCCCCGCGCTTCGGCTACCGTGGCCTGATGCTTGACTGCTGCCGCCACTTCTTCAGCGTCGACGAGGTCAAGAAGGTGCTCGACGCCATGGCGGTCTTCAAGCTCAACCGCTTCCACTGGCACCTCAGCGAGGACCAGGGATGGAGGATCCAGATCGACAAATATCCCCGCCTCACCGAGGTGGGAGCCTGGCGCGACGGCACCATGGTCGGCGGCGACTGGAAGTCCAACGACGGCATACGCTACGGCGGCTTCTACACCAAGGACCATATCCGCGACATCATCGCTTACGCGGCCGAACGCGGCATCACCATCGTTCCGGAGATCGACCTCCCCGGCCACATGCAGGCCGCGCTGGCCTCGTACCCGGAACTTGGCTGCAAGGGCAGCAAGCCGCAGCCGTACAAGGTCTGGACCATCTGGGGCGTGTCCAAGCAGGTGCTGAACGTGGGCAACGAGAAGACCATGCGCTTCCTTGAGGACGTGCTGGGCGAGGTTGCCGACCTCTTCCCGGGCGAGTACATCCACATCGGCGGTGACGAGTGTCCGCGCGACGAGTGGAAGACCGACCCCGTCTGCCAGGCCAAGATCCGCGAGCTGGGGCTCAAGGACGCCGACGGCGTTTCCGCCGAATCGCGCCTGCAGAACTATGTGACCGCCCGCATGCAGAACTTCCTCGCCGGCAAGGGCAAGAAGATCATCGGCTGGGACGAGATCCTGGAGGGCGACCTGGCCGAGGGTGCCACGGTGATGAGCTGGCGCGGCACCAAGGGCGGCATAAAGGCCGCCGGCATGGGCTACGACGTGGTCATGACCCCCACCACCTACTGCTATCTGGACTACATCCAGTCCACCGACATGGAGCACGAGCCCTTCAGCATCACCCACCAGTGGGAGACCCCGGAGACCGTTGGCAAGTCGGCGGTGACGCTGGAGAAGCTGTACGGCTACGAGCCCCTGGCCGAGATTCCCGAAGAGGCGCAGAAGCACATCCTCGGCGTGCAGTGCAACCTCTGGACGGAGTACATCGCCACGCCGGAGCACCTGGAGTACATGCTCTTCCCGCGCGTGCTGGCGCTCAGCGAGCTGCAGTGGTGCAACCCGGACCGCAAGGACTTCGACCGCTTCAAGGCGAGCCTCACCGCGAACGCGCTGCCCATCCTGGACGCGTTGGGCGTCAATTACCGCAAGCTCGACTAAAACGAACTGCCTGCCCCGGAAGGAGCAGGCAGTTTTCGTATTCTGCGGGAAACGGTTTATGCCAGGAAGTTGGACTGGATGAAGGCGTTGACCGCGGTGGCGACGAACATGAAGATGATGAGGGCGGCCACGATGATGCCGATTACCTTGACCCTCTTGAACCAGGTCTTTCCGTTCCAGCCGACGGTCTGGAACATGCTCCAGAAGCCGTGGGTGAGGTGCAGGAAGACCACAGCGAACCATGCAAGATAGAGCAGAAGCAGCCACCACCTGCCGAAGGTTGCGTTAAGCAGCAGGTAGGGATTGTTTTCGAAAGTGCCTATTCCGAACATCTCGGGAAGCTGCATCTTGGCCCAGAAATCGGTCAGGTGAAGTCCGATGCATCCGAGGATCACGATTCCAAGCACAAGCATGTTCCTGGAGGACCAGGAATCGGTTGCAGCCTTGCTGGCAACCTCGTAGCGCTTGTAGCCGCCGCGGGCGCGGATGTTCTGAACCGTGAGCCAGATTCCGTAAAGGATATGCACCAGGAAGCCCAGGGCCAGGATGGGCACCATGATGGAGATGACGGGGGTGGACATGAAGTCGCAGCCCAGCTTGAAGAGGCCGTCTCCCTTGCTGAACAGGGCCTCGTCGGCCGCTGCAATGCCATACTTGCCTGTAAATGTGTCGATTACGGAGAAGAAGTTGATGGTGGAGTGCAGTAAAAGGAAAACAATGAGAAAAGCACCGCTCACCGCCTGGATGAACTTCTTGCCGATGGAAGAATTGAATATGAACATAGATTAAAAACGGTTTATCCTGTATTACAGAATACAAATATAATCCGAATCTCGCAAGATTCCAATTATCGGACGAAGGATTTCCGCAGATGCACCGGACGAACGCCGTCTGCGAGGCCCTCGGCGCACAGCACGTAGCGCACTCCGGGTTCCATTCCCTCGGACGGAAGCGTCAGCGACTCGCCGGGCCCGAGCGTGAGCAGCGGATGCCAGTAAAGTGTCTCCCCGCCACGGTGCTCCTCCGGCCACGAGCAGCCCTCGAAACCGTAGATGCGCACGTTGTCGTCGAACAGCACGCCGGGCATGTTCCCCTTGAAAGTCACGAGGTTAAGCACTCCGCCGTGGATGCTGCCGCCAAAGTTGTAGCGGTAGGGATACACCTCCACCACCTTCACGATAGCGGGGTCGTAGGTGCGTATCAGGGACTGGTCGGGAACGGGCACGCCGTCGATCATCGCCAGCGCCTCACCCCACTGCGGCACCGATTCCGACACCGGAGTCTGCAACAGCACGTACACGTGCGTGACGCCTTTGCGCTTGCGCATCTTCACGTTGGGCGTAATCTCCACGAACACCTCCTCCATCGTGGGGAAGCGGACGTAGTCGTCGAGGATGTAGCTGATGCATTCGTGCTCCAGCAGGAAATGGCTGCGGTGCATGGGGAGCGTGACGGCGAGGGTGTCGGACGACACTCCGTGCAGCATGGCCGCGGTGCGGCGCTCCAGATCGGGGGCGCTGCCGCGATACAGGCGCAGCACGGGGAGGTCGGACGGCGCCGGGTAACGGAATGGCGAAACCAGTTCCAGATGGCAATCGGATGCCGGATCCACATCTTCCAGCATGCACACCACGTCGCAGTCGCCGTAGATATTGTCCGTACGGAAGCGGAACAAGCCGTCGGGGTCCTTCACCGCGGAATAGCAGTTGTCGCCGGTGCCGGGAGCGGCCAGCAGGGCCCTGAGGCCGGGGGTGTTCGTATCCGCATAGTCGGCGACCGCATCGGCGTCGGCTCCCGCAAGACGGGCGCAAAGGACCTCTCCCTCCTCCTGCGTTGCGGGGCTTCCGGGAACGAAGCCGCTGATGGACCGGTACGCCGGGGCGGGGAGCGAATCCTCACGATACAGCGACACGCAGAAGCTCACGGGCGCACCGGAGGTGTTGCGGAGCTCCAGCGAACCGGAGTCAGACACCGAGAATCCGTATCCCGTCTGGATGTCCTTCGGCGCAGGCAGCGCTTCGCCGTCGCCTGCAATCTCCACTCCCCCTTTCACGCGGGCGGTGCCGAGGGTGTTGAACACCGACAGCACGGGGCCCGCAGGCTCGGAGCCCTCCGTATACGCAGCCAGACGGTAGTTTCCGGTGGGCGTGACGGCCGGAATCTGGATCGAACCCCCTCCGCGGCCCTGTTCAAGGGCGATTCGGGCGCGGGCGGCAGTGCCTTCGGACGAGCGGAGCTCGAGATAGGCCACCGCCGGGCCGGGAGCGCTGAACAGCGAGCACCAGATGCGGTCTCCCGCCACGTAGCAGCTCTTGTCGGTGGCCACGTACACCTGTGCCCCCGCCGTCAGCGCGGCGAGAGACAGAATCAATATGCAGGCAAGACGTTTCATTTGTGATTGTTTGGCCACCATTCGGGTTTGTTTTTGTTTCCGCCGGACTCGCGGCAGTCGGAGCACCACTTGGGCGCCCACTGCACGTTGGTCTTGGTGGGAACGATAGGAACCATCTCGGAATTGACGTACACCGGGGCGTCGCCCGCGGCATAAAGTTCATCGAAGTGGTACTTGTTCTCCTCTTCGTCCAGCTCCGGATAATAAAGATAGTAATAGGGGTTGACGGTACTGACATACACCCCTGCGTAATCGACGAAAAGCCGCTTCGCAGTGACCCGGGTGGCCTCCACGTAGCCGACGGCCAGCCTGGTGCTGTCGGTTATGCACCTGATGTTGCCTTTCATGTGGCTGGGCACCGGGGTGAACAGGTCGCCCGTTATGTTGGACGTGCTGTTCTGGTACTCTATGTAGGCGCGGCATTCGGGCGAAACGCCGCGGGCGGTCACCAGGATCGAGTACAGCACGGAGACTCGGGCGTCCGTGCGGGCGATGCTGTGGAACACGCGGTCCTTGATGAGGTTCTCGCTCAGGCCTGAAGTGGATGCCACACAGGGCTGGATGCCCTCCCTGGAGTTCCAGCAATAATAATAGTCCTCGGTGGGCAAAGGTTCGCGGTACATCTCCGCCGGATTCTCATTGGGAGAGGCCCCGGGCACGAACATGACGTCGGGCACAAACCAGGCGTGATACTCCCAGTTCTCGGAAAAGTCCCAGCGGAAATCGGTAAGATCCGCCCCGCCGTCGAGGCTGATGCGAACGTTCATGTGGGAATCGTCCACGGTGTAATCCAGCTTGGTGATCTCGGGCGCGGGCTGCACTTTCATCAAGGGCGTCTCGTAAGTATGGCCCTTCCAGGTAATGCGGAGCTTGTATCTGTCGTTCGGATTGAGGTCTCCGGTAGAAAGCAGATAGCATCCCGGCGAAACCTTTTTGCCTCCTTTGACCGTGCGCCCCTTGGTATTCCGCAACTCCACGATTCCGTCCGTGGTATTTGCGCGCGTGGCCGACGACGGCGTACCCAGAGGGCTCACCATGCGCAGGGTGATGTAACTGTCTTCGCCGGCAATGATGTCGCCGGACACCACCAGGACCTGCAGGTCTTTCTGCTCGGGAAGCTCCGGAGAATACGGATAGATGCAGGCGGTCAACGCCAGCAAAACCGACAATATAAGTATCCTTCGCATCAGAACTTCAGGTTAAGACTCAGGTAAGGGATCTGCGTGGCGAAGACCGACACCATGTAGCCATGCACTCCGGAGCCCCCGGAGGTGGTGTAGAACAGCGAATAGGCATTCCTGCGGCCCGTGACATTGTAGCAGCCGAAGGTGGCCGACATGTGCGTGAAGGCTTTCAGGTAGTGCCCGGGCTCGATGTTCATGGCAAGGTCGAGGCGGAAGTAATCGGGAATGCGGTAGGCGTTGCGGTCGGAATACAACAGCCGCATTGCATTTCCGTAGTAGTACTGGCCCACCGGCAGCGTGACCGGGCGGCCTGTGGAATAGTCGAGGTTGAAAGAGATGCTGTAGCGGTGGGTGAATTTGTAATTGCCCACCAGCTTCACGTCGTGCGGCTTGTCGTACGGCGCGTTGTACCAGGCGCCACCGTTGATGGCTTCGGCGCCCGTGTTCTGCATGTCCTGCAGCAGCGCCCGCGACCAGGTGTACGACACCCAGCCAGTCAGGCGCCCCGTCTGTTTGCGGAGCATGAATTCCACTCCGTAGGATTTCGCGCGGGTGCGGATAAGGTCGGCGGCGAGGTTCTCGTTCATGGAGAGCACGGCGCCGGAACGGTAGTCGGGATAGTTGACCACCTGCTTGTAATAGCCTTCCAGCGTGATGTCCAGGGCGTTGCCGAACACCGTCCAGTATGCGCCCGCAGCGGCCTGGAAGCCCTTCTGCGGCAGGATGTCGGCGTCGCACAGCTTCCATGTGTCCATGGGCGATATGGACGCCGAGTTGGACAGCAGGTGGATGTACTGGTTCATGCTGTTGAAGCCGGCCTTGAACGACAGGTTGGGCCTGGGCGTGTACTTCCCACTTAGGCGGAATTCCGGCCCGGTGTAAAACTTCCCGTCGTTAAGGGAGGTGAAGCCCGAGAGGCGCACGCCGTAATCGAGGGTGAACGGCCCGCCGCCGATATTCCACTCGTCGCCTACGTAGACCGCCGGTTCGAGGGCGAGCTCGGTGCGCAGGCTGCGCGGAATCACCAGCGAGCTGTCGATGGGCGAGAGCGTGCCTGGATCGAGGGCGTAGAACACGGCGTCGGCGCCCCATGTGAGGCGGTGGTTGCCGAGCGGGTTCTCCACCATGGCGCGGGTGTAGGCCTCGCGTATGCAGGTGCCGAGCTCGTAGGCTCCGGTGACGTCGGTGTTGTAGCCGCGCCGCATGGTGTTGGAGTAGCGGTCGAATCCTGCCGACACGGTGAGCGCACCCTCAGACTTGAACTTGCGGTGCCACTTGACGGCCAGGTCGAGATTGGAGTAGCGGAAGGTGGTGTCGCCGCGGAAGGCGAACCCGTCGCGCGACCAGTAGCCGTTGACCTTCAGCGTATTGCGGTCGTCGAAACGATGCGTTACGCCCAGATTGACGTCGCTGAACGAGGCCTTTCCGCCGGCATATCCGCTCTTCTCCGGAAGCAGCCCGAGCAGCCAGTCGGAGTAAGTGGTGCGGCCGCCCAGAATGAAGGTGGTCTTGTCCTTCACGATGGGGCCGTCGAGGGCCAGGTGGCTGGTCAGCAGGCCTATGCCTAGCGAGCCCTTTATCTTTTCGTTGTTGCCGTCCTGGGTGCTGATGTCGAGCACGGAGGAAATGCGGCCGCCGTACTTCACCGGGATGGAACTCTTGTACAGTTCCACTTCGTCCACCACGTCGGTGTTGAAGGCAGAGAAGATGCCGAAGAGGTGGCTGGGGTTGTAGATGGTGCCGCCGTCGAACAGGATGAGGTTCTGGTCGGCGGAGCCTCCGCGCACGTTGAAGCCGCTGGAGGCCTCTCCCACCGTCTTCACGCCGGGGAGAGTGAGCACCGCCTTGAGCACGTCGCCCTCGCCGAACGCGGAGGGAATGTGGGTAATGGTGCCGGAGCTTATCTTTTCCAGGCCCATGCCGGCACGCCGGTGGTCGGCCATGCCGTTGGCGGTTACGTAGGCGCTCTTGAGGGCGGTGACCTTCTCGCGCATCACGATGTCCAGGCCTCCGGTGGCGTTGACGATCACACGGATGGCCATGTCTTCGTAGGAGTACTCGCTGAAGGTCAGCAGGTTGTCGCCTGGCGTAAGCTTGAGGGAATAGTGCCCGTCCTTGTCGGTGTAGGCGTATGCGCCGCCCTCGGAGGCGCTCACCAGCACGCCTGGGATGAGTTCGCCGGTGGCCACGTCGCGCACCGCGCCGCTCACCACGGCGGTACCCGGCACCCGGGTGGCGCCGCCGATTTCGTAAGTCTTGTTGCGGTACGAGGCAATCAGATTGTCCCTGTCGATTGCGGCCATAAGGGCTTCGACGCCCGCCGAGGGGCCTTCTTTGGAGAACCAGCCGGCGGGGAGCCCGGCTGTGTCGCCGGCCACCCTGAAGGGCGCCGGGCGACTTACCTCGCGGAGCTCTTCGTAAATCGAGCCGTCGATTTCCGGAACCGAGGCGGTGACCATCGAGGCACGTTTGCGCTTGCCGGGGCGCACCCTTTTGGCAACCCCCTTCTTGACCGTGTACCAGTAGTCGCGGACGTAGAAGTACGCCAGTACGTAGTCGCGGTAGTTGGGGTCTTCGTAACCGATTATCTTTTCGCCGTTATGGTTGCCCACCTCGCGCGCGAACTCCTTGTCGCGGCGGTAATAATACACCTTGTGGCCGTCGGTGAGCACCTTGTAAAAGCCCTCGGGGATCTCCGCAACGCCTGCCGCCTGCAGGTTTACGTAGCGCTCGCCGTCTATCTCGAACCAGCCCACCAGGCTGCGCTCGAGCGCCACCGGAGGCAGGAAACCGTTCTCGCGCACCAGCAGGTTGCGGGTATGTGAATTGATATTCATGGGCACGCCGGAATATAGCGTGCCGTTGTAGAACACCGTTCCTTCAATGAACCGGGGGGTGTTCCAGAAGTAGTGCCCGTTGAAGCGGAAATCGTATTCCGGTTCCAGCCGCCCGCGGTACAGCGGCGACTGGGCGGAGCACACGACGCCCCAAAGGACCAGCAATCCCACCAACAACCTTCTCATAACCAACAACCTGCGGTATCTTAGACCGTCAGGATTTCCTTTTCTTTCGCTGCGACGATTTCGTCTACCGACTTGACCTTCTTGTCGGTCAGCTTCTGCACCTCGTCCTCCGCTTCCTTCTCAACGTCCTCGGAGAGGCCTTCGTTCTTCTGGGCCTTCTTGAGGAGGTCGAAAGCATCGCGGCGTGCGTTGCGCACGGTCACCTTGGTCTGTTCGCCCGTGGCCTTGGCTTTCTTGATAAGGTCACGGCGGCGCTCCTCGGTGAGGGCGGGAACAACGCAGCGGATGATTTCACCGTTGTTCTGAGGGGTGAAGCCCAGGTTGGCGTCCATGATCGCCTTCTCGATCTTGGGAATCATGTTCTTCTCCCAGGGCTGCAGGGTAAGGGTTTTGGCATCGGGTGCGCCGATGGAGGCCACCTGGTGCACGGGAGTCGGTGAGCCGTAATAGTCAACCATCAGCCCGTTGAAAACGGACGGGTTGGCCTTGCCCACACGGTAGTTCCTGAGGTCTTCCTCCAGGAACTTGATGGCGTCCTGCATCTTGCTTTCGGCGCCATTCACGATTTCTTTTGCTCTGTCTGTCAACATATGGCTGCAAATATAATTAATTCTTGGATATTCACTCCGCTTTTACGACGGTTCCGATGGGGTCGCCTTCCAAGAGGCGTGCCAGATTGCCGGGGCGGGTGACGTCGAAGACCACGATGGGCACGGGGCCCTGCTCGCAGAGCGAGTAGGCGGTCTGGTCCATGACCTTGAGGTGGTCGGCCAGGGCTTTGGAGAAGGTGAGCTCGGTGTAGCGCTTTGCGGTGGGGTCCTTCTCGGGATCAGCGGTGTACACGCCGTCAACGCGGGTGCCCTTCAGCAGGGCGTCGCAGCCGAGTTCGAGGGCGCGCAGTGCGGCTCCGGAGTCGGTGGTAAAGAAGGGGTTGCCGGTGCCGCCGGAGATGAGCGCCACCCCGCCGCGCTCGAGCACGGCGACGGCGTTGTCGCGGTTGTAGTAGCGCGCGTGCGGCTCCATGGGCGTGGCCGTAAACACCTCGGCCTCAACGCCCTGGCTCCTCAAGGCGCAACTCAGCGCCAGCGAGTTGATGACGGTGGCCAGCATGCCCATGCGGTCGCCGGTGACGCGGTCGAAACCCTTGCCCACGCCCTGCAGGCCGCGGAAAATGTTGCCTCCGCCGTTGACGATGGCAACCTGGTGGCCCTTGCGCACGGCGGCCACGATCTCGCCTGCAAAACGGTTCAGACTCTCGGGGTCGAGGCCCTTTCCCTCGGGCCCGCCAAGGCTTTCTCCTGAAAGCTTAAGCAATACTCTTTTGTACATATTTATTGTGTTTTAGTTTATTACGGGTGACAATGTGAGCGTGAAGCTGTACTCTTTGGCATGGATCATATACTCGTCGCGCGGGATGCGGCCCCAGGAATTCACGCAGCCCAGGCCCATCTGAACGAGGTCGCAGTTCACGGCGGTGATGCCCTTGGCGCGGTTCTCGCGGTGCACCAGCGGCAGCAGCTCGCGGCTGTGGCGCCACTCGCCCACGGTGAGGTCGAGGGTCTGACGGGTGAACGGAAGCGCCGATGCGGAGAACTCCGCGGGCGAAGTCAGCTGCAGGCCGGAGCCGGCGGCATCGACTATCTTGTAGCTCTTGATTCCCACGTTGGTGCCATGCTCCTGCGGGCGGGCGGCGCCGAAGTCGTAGCGGTCGGCGACGTTCTGCACCCAGCGACCCAGGCGGCCGGCGGTGCGGCGGTCGATGTAGGTGTCGAAGGGGCCCTCGCCGTAGAAGTCCACGGTGGAGAACTCGCCAGGCATGGCGAACTCCACGCCCACCCTGAAGAGGTCGGGGATAGAGGCCAGGTCGCCCTCGGGCAGGAAGTGCATGCTGAGGGTAATCACGCCGCCGGGAGTGACGGTGTAGCGCATCTGCACGTGGGCGCGCTCAAGCGGATAGATGAGGTGCACCACCGCTTCGCCGTCCTCCTCGAAGGCCAGCATGCCCACCGGCTCGAACTTGGGATACAGCCAGCAGGCCATCTTCCTGTCGAGCTTCGCGCCGAGGTCGTTCTCGGTGACGGCGCGGCCGAAGCAAGGGAACAGCGGCATGGAGAGCAACTCGCGTCCGCCCACCTTGTACGAGAAGAGCGAACCGTCGTCGCGGCTCCAGGATGCCTCCCAGCCGTTGCCGCTCACGATATAGGCGGCGTCAGTTTCTTCTATGGCAATGCCGGCGGCGTCAGGTACGGAGGCGGGCTCGAAGGCCAGGCTGCGGCTGACCACGATCTGGTCGAAAGCCACCCTGGTGCCGCGGCGCAGCACGCCGTCGTCCCTGGTAAGATAGAAATCGAGCCACAGCGACACGTCGTGGCCCTCGGTTTCGGGCAGCGACATGCCTTCCATGCGCACGGTCTGCGAGGTCTGGGGCGCGATGGCGGGCAGCACGCGGGAGCCTTTGCAGACCACGTTGCCGTCCTGCACCACCTGCCACTCGCAGCGATAACGGTCGAGGCTGATGAAGAAATTCTCGTTGTAGATATCCACGATGCCGGCGGCGATATCGCTCGCGGAGGCCTTGCAGAGGATGCTGCGGTACTGGTAGCGCACCTCCTCGGTGCCCGGGTGCGGCACACGGTCGGCGCTCACCAGGCCGTTGCAGTTGAACGACTCGTCGGAAGCGTCGTAGGTGTTGAAGTCGCCGCCGAAGACATAGAGCCACGAGGGCTTCTTCTCTAGCTTGGAGCCGGCGCCGTCCATGGCGCACACCTTGCCCTGTTCGGGGTCGTAGGGCCAGCGCAAGGCCTGGTCCACGAAGTCCCAGATGCATCCTCCCTGGTAGGAAGGATACTTGCGCACGAGGTCCCAGTACTCGGCGAATCCGCCCATGGAATTGCCCATGGAATGGGCGTACTCGCACTGGATGAGCGGCCTGTCGGGGTTCTTGCTGAATTCTTCGCACTCCTCGTAATCGGCATACATGGGGCAGAAGATATCGGTGTGGTCCGTGAGCTCCGCGCGCTCGTACTGCACGGGGCGGGTCTTGTCGAAGCCCTTGGTCCAGGCGTAGGTCTTCTCGAAGTTGGGACCGTCGCCGGCTTCGTTGCCGAGGCTCCAGACAATGATGCAGGGATGGTTGATGTCGCGCTGCACCATGCGCTGCATGCGTATCATGTGGGCCGCAGCGAAGTCGTCGCGCTTTGCGAGCGTCGCGGGGCCGTAGCCCATTCCGTGCGACTCGATATTGGCCTCGTCGATCACGTACAGGCCGTAGCGGTCACAGAGCTCGTACCAATAGGGATCGTTGGGATAGTGGCAGGTGCGCACCGTGTTGATATTCAGCTCCTTCATCACGCGGATGTCGCGAAGCATCTCCTCGCGGGTGACGCAGTAGCCGCCGTCGGGGCTCATCTCGTGGCGGTTCACGCCCTTGATGAGCACGGGCTGACCGTTCACCAGCAGCTGCTTGTTCTTGATCTCCACGCTGCGGAAGCCCACGTCAAGCATGGCGCTCTCCACCGCCTTCTTGCCGGCGAAGGTGGTGACGCGGAGAGTATAAAGATTCGGGGTTTCGGCGCTCCAGAGGGCGGGATTCTCCACGCGTCCGTTCCAGCAGGCGCCGTCGCCGTACACCTTTTCGAAGCGGGTGGTGACGAATCCGTCGGGGGCGGTGAGTTCGTAGCGCACCTGGGTGGCGCCGGGATTCACGTCGACGTCGAAGTCGAAGGCGCCGTACATGTCGGCCTCCACGCGCACGTCGCCGAGGCCGGCCTTGCGGGGACGGAACTCCAGCTTCACGCCGCGGGCGATGCCGCAGAGGCGCCAGAAGTCCTGGCACTCAAGGTAGGTGCCGTCGCACCAGCGCATCACCTCGAGGGCTATCACGTTGTCGCCCTTCTTCACGTATTTGGTGATGTCGAATGCCGCCTCAAGCTTGCTGTCCTCGCTGTAGCCAACGCCTTTGCCGTTCACCCACACTCGAACGTTGGAGGTGACGCTGCCGATGCGGAGCACCACCTGCGCCTTGGCCTGCTCCCTGGTGAGGGAGAAGTGGCGGCGGTAGCGCCCGACGTGGTTCTGCTCGCTGGGCACGAAGGGGGGATTGTTCTTGAAATGCCCATGCCAGGCATAGTTGGTGTTCACGTAGATGGGGTCGCCGTAGCCGTTGAGCTCCCACATTCCGGGCACGGGCATGGTGCCCCAGGCGGAATCGTCGAAGCCGGGGTCGGCGAAGGCGGCGGAGGAATCGATGCTGAGGTCTTCGGTCCAGCGGAACTGCCAGACGCCGTCGAGGCTCATCGAGGGGTTGTCGGAGCGCACGCTGGCGTGCATGGGAAGACGGTTGGTCTCGTAGATGTTGGGATCCTGCCAGTCAGCGAGGGCGCTCTGGGCCGCCGCGGGAACGGCTGCCGCCAGGAGAGCGAAGATGAGGGTACGTTTCAGTATCATAATGAGGTCAGTTTTTCGAGGAGTGCGGCGCGTTCGCGGTCGTCGGCGAACGTTACGCTGATTGGTATGTAGAACATGCGCTCACGCAGCTCGCGGGGCATTTTCTGCAGGTCGCGGAGGCGCTGGGCGTCCTTTTCGGTGGTGGCGAATGCGGCTGTGGGGTTGCGCTTCAGGGTGGCCTTGAGCTTGCGGACGTCGGCGCGGGTGTAGCGGTG
Organism: Bacteroidales bacterium; assembly: GCA_016288775.1. Taxonomy (GTDB): domain Bacteria; phylum Bacteroidota; class Bacteroidia; order Bacteroidales; family UBA932; genus Cryptobacteroides. Next base: position 12,718 of record JAEELG010000112.1, read on the forward strand.
ATGGTCGGGGAAGCGCACGTGCTCCGTGATGCTGTAGCTGTCGCTCAGGTAGTTGCGGAGCGGGGTGTCGTCGGCGATGCCGGAGAAGAGCACCAGCTTGTGGGAGTACACGTAGCGCGGGTCGGCGTCGTCGAATACCGGCATGGGGTGCTCGTATCCGATTCCAGTAAAGAGGAGGGTCTGCCTGGCGTCGCCCTTGGCGGCGGTGACGGTTTCGGGGTCGTAGGAGTCGTAGCCGAGAAGCTTCGCGTAGTCGGCCTTCTCCTGCGGCTCGAGAGCATAGGGGCATTTGCTCACGATCACCATGTCGGCGTCGTAGAGGCGTTTGCGGAGGTCGCGCAGGCGGCCCCAGGGAAGGAGCGAGTCGCGTGTGACGGGACGGGAGTAGTCGACCAGCACGATGTTCAGGTCGGCGGCGAGTTTGCGGTACTGGTAGGCGTCGTCGAGGAGGATGAGGTCGGCGCCGTTTTCCGCCAGCGCCTTGCAGCCCTCGATGCGGTTCTTGCACACGGCAACCTCCGACTGGGGGAACTTGCGCTTGACCTGCACCGGCTCGTCGCCGTACATTGCGGCGGAGGCGTCGTATGGCAGGGCCTTGAATCCCTTGCTGCGGCGTTTGTATCCGCGGGAGAGGACTGCCACGTTGCGGGTGCCCCAGGATTCGGTTTCCGAGAGCTCGCGGAGGAGCATCTCGATGTGGGGGGTCTTGCCCGTGCCGCCGACGGTTATGTTGCCCACGCACACGGTGGGGACGGGGGCCTTGACGCTGCGTTTGCCGCCCTTGTAGCGGGCGTTGCGTATGGAGAGTATCAGCTTATATATCATAAACGTTGAAGGACGGCAGGGGGGCGTCGGCCCAGTTGGTTGCAATGAAGTCGAGGGTGCTGCGGATCTCGTCGGGGTCGGTTGAGGTGACGAGTTTCATGCGGGTGGGCTTGAACTCGGGGAGGCCCTTGAAATAGCAGCTCAGGTGGCGGCGCATCTCGAAAATGCCGCGTGGGAGGCCCTTGTACTGCAGGGAGAGGTCGAAGTGGCGCCTGGCGAGGGCGACGCGCTCGGGCACGGGGAGCGGCGGGAGTTCGGCGCCGGTGTCGAGATAGTGGCGGATCTCGTTGAAGATCCAGGGATGGCCGAAGGAGGCGCGTCCGATCATGATGGCGTCGACGCCGTATCTGTCGAAGGCGGCCTTGGCCTTGGGACCGTCGGTGATGTCGCCGTTGCCGATGATTGGGATTTGCATGCGGGGGTTGGCCTTGACGGCGCCGATCAGCGTCCAGTCGGCTTCGCCCTTGTACATCTGCTGGCGGGTGCGGCCGTGGATGGTGAGGGCCTGGATGCCCACGTCCTGAAGGCGCTCGGCGAGTTCGACGATGATCTTGCTGCCCTCGTCCCAGCCGAGGCGGGTCTTCACGGTGACTGGTTTGCGGACGGCTTCGACAACCGCCCTGGTGATGGCGACCATCTTGTCGGGCTCGCGCATCATGCCGCTGCCGGCGCCGCGGCCAGCGATCTTGGTGACGGGGCAGCCGAAGTTGATGTCGATGACGTCGGCGCCGTGGCCGCCGGCTATTTCGTCGGCGTGGTCAGCCATCTTTGCAGCCTCCACCATGGATTCCATCAGGTGGCCGTAGATCTGGATGCCCACCGGGGCCTCCTCGGGGAGGGTGTGCATCTTGGCGATGGCCTTGTCGGCGTCGCGGATGAGGCCGTCGGACGGAACGAACTCGGTGTAGACCATCGCGGCCCCCTGCTCCTTGCAGAGTATGCGGAAGGACACGTCGGTAACGTCCTCCATCGGGGCCAGGAACAACGGTCTGTCGCCGAAATCCAAATTTCCTATCGTCATAGCTTACAAATTTAAAAAATATTTACGAACTTTGCACCCGGAGAGATGGCCGAGTGGTCTATGGCGGCGCACTCGAAATGCGCTAAGCGGGCATAACCTGCTTCGGGGGTTCGAATCCCGTCCGGGTCTATCTTTACCGTAAGTTCTTTCTTTGCAGGCTCTTCCTCGTTCTTGCTCTTGGAGCCCTTCGCTTTCCTGGATGTTGCCTTGTCTGCCTTTTCGGGAGCTTTTGCTTCAGCCTTTCCGGCTACGGGCTTGCCGTCGCTGGGCAGCAGGGGAGAAGCCGTATCCTCCGCCAGCATTGCTATGTAGGCAGCACCCATATTGCCCAGGGTGAAGTTCCATTCTATGCGGCTGTACTGCGGTTTGATGTCGCGGTCGGAGCTGAATACCAGATACTTGCCGTCGGCTGAGAACACCGGTGAATTGCTGTTGTACCAGCGCTCGGTAACAGGGTATTCCTTTCCTTCGGCAAGATTGTAGACATATACAACGCCCATCTCATTTTTGGCGGGGCGGGTGTAGGTGATCCATTTGCTGTCCGGGGAGAATTCCACGCCGCGGAACTCGGCCTCGGGATTCTGAAGAATGGTACGCTTGGCACCGCCGGGGACGCTCAGTTCCACGAGCCTGTTCTTGCGGTCGGTGTAGAGCAGGGTCCTGCTGTCCGGAGCCCACTGCAGGCTGCGGATGTAGGTGTCGCTGCCGCTGCTGAGCTGGCGGGCCTCTCCGCCTGCCGCTACATCGTAGAGATAGACCTCGGTTTCTCCGCTGCCGTCGCCTATCCAGGCTATGTATTTGCCGTCGGGACTCCAATCAGCGCTGCGGTCGTTGGATCCGGGGGTGCGGCTGATGTTGCGGGTGACGCCCTTGTCCACGGGGATGTCGAAGACCTCGCCGCGGGCCGTGGCCACCATCCTGCTGCCGTCGGGGGAGAGGGCGGCGGAGTTGATGCTGCCGCCTACATTACGCCTCTC
>JAEELG010000113.1 GCA_016288775.1 Bacteroidales bacterium
TGGTTGATGGAAACCATCAGGCCAAGGCTCATACATGCGCCGATAACCTTCACCACGGGGGTGTTGTTCATGAGGGTGGCGAGGTCGTTGACGGTGAGGAACTCGGTGACTTTGAGCACCTTCTGCTCGGCTGCGAGTTCCATCATCTCCTCCTGAGTACGCTGGGCGGCGGCTTCGCGCTTCTCCTTGCGGTACTTGGCGCCGAAGTTGTTCTTCTTGCCCTCGTTCATACGGGCGTATGTCTCCTTGACCTGCTTCTGGATCTCCTTCTGCATCGCTTCCTGCTCGGCCTCGGTCATGGCGGGCTTGAGACGGTCGCGGTCGCGCTTGCGCTTGCCCTGTCCGGGAACGGGCTGCTGGGAAGGTTTGTCCTTCTTGGGGGCGTTGCGCTCGATGGTCGCTCCGGCCTTGGCCACGTCAACCTTCTTGGCGCCCTTGCCGCTGATGCGCTCGCGCTTGGCGGGCTTGCGCTCGAACTGGCTCAGGTCGACCTTGCCGACCACCTTGAACGGGGACGACGCAGGCTGGGCCTCAGCTGCAGGCTTCGAGGGGGCCTCGGGGGCGGGCTCGGAAACGGGAGCCTCCTCTGCGGGCGCCTCTACCGGCTGCTCGGATTCTGCGGGCGCTTCAGGCTCGGCGGGCACTTCGGGCTCGACGGGCTTCTGCGGCTCTGCAGGCTGTTCGGGCTCCTGCGGCTGCTCGGGCTTGGCGGGCACTTCCGGCTCGGCCGGGAGTTCGGGCTCGACGGGCTTCTCGGGCTCCGCGGGTTTCTCGGGTTCGGCCTGGGCAGGGGCCTCGGGCTCTTCCTCCTTGGCCGCGGCCTGTTTGGGCTTGCGGTCGTTGAAGAAGGTGTTGGAGCGGATGGTGATGACTTCCGCTTCCTCTTCTTCCTCTTCCTGTTTTGCCTTCTGGTTGCGGTTGGTCTTTTCCAGTATCTCTTTTACTTTTATATCCGCCAGGGCGGCCTGCTCCATGGCCTCCTTGTCCTTGCCGAATTGCTTCTGAAGGTCGGGCAGATATTCATCCGAAACCTTTGCGTTCGGATTCTCATCGACCTCGGCGCCCTTGCGGCGGAGGAAATCCACCAGGTCGCTCAGGCCGATGTTGAACTGTTTGAGGAGCTTGCTTATTCTGATGTCTGCCATTATTCTTCGAATTCTGCTTTAAGGATACGGATGACTTCTTCTACGGTCTCGTCGTCGAGGTCGGCGCGTCGGGCGATGTCCTCGGGGGCGATTGCAAGTACGCTCCTGGCGGTGTCGCAGCCGATGGCCTGGAGCTTGTCGAGCACCCAGCCGTCGATCTCGTTGGCGAATTCTTCGAGCAGCACGTCATCTTCCTCTTCGGCTTCGTCCTTGGAGAGTTCCCTCCAGACTTCGATTTCGCGGCCGATGAGCTTGCCGGCGAGGAGGACGTTGACACCGCCCTTGCCGATTCCCTTCTTGACTTCCTCGGGGCGCATGAAGACTTTGACCTTGTCCTCGGGACTCTGGCCCATGTCGATGCTGGACACGAGGCCGGGGGCGAGGGCGCGCTGGATCATGAGAGTGGGGTTGGATGACCAGGGGATGACGTCGATGTTCTCGTTGCGGAGCTCGCGGACGATGCCGAGGATGCGGCTGCCCTTGACGCCGATGCAGGCGCCGATGGGGTCGACCCTGTCGTCGTAGGATTCAACTGCGACCTTGGCGCGTTCGCCGGGGACGCGGACCACTTTCTTGACGGTGATGAGGCCGTCGGCGATTTCGGGGACTTCCTGTTCGAAGAGCCTCTCGAGGAAATCGTCGGTGGTGCGGCTCAGGGTGATGTAGGGAGTGGTGTTGTTGCGCATCTCGACGCTCTTGATGACGGCGCGTACGGATTCGCTTTTCTTGAAGTGTTCTCCGGGGATCTGCTCGCTCTTGGGGATGTGGAGTTCGTTGCCGTCCTCGTCGAGGATGAGGGCTTCCTTGCTCCAGGTCTGGTAAACCTCGCCGACGAAGAGTTCGCCGACTTTCTCGGAGTATTTCTTGTAAACGTTGGCCTTTTCGATGTCCATTATGCGGCCCTGGAGGTTCTGGCGGATGTTCAGGATGCCGCGGCGGCCGAAGGACGACAGGGGGAAGAGCTTGGCGTAAGTGTCGCCGATCTCATAGTCGTCGTCGCCACTGTCGGCGACAACCTGCTCGAGGGTCATCTCGGCGCTGGGGTTCTCAACCTCCTCCACGATCTCGAAATTCTGATAGATCTCGCAGGTACCCTTGTCGACGTTCACGATGACGTCGAAGTTGTCGGAGCTGCCGAAAGTCTTGGCGATCTGGGTTAAAAACACGTCCTTGAGCACGCCCATCATCACGGAGCGGTCGATGTTCTTCTCCTCCTTGAAGTCCTTGAAGGCGTCAATGAGAGTGATTGGTCTTTCTTTTTCCATTATAAATTATTCTTCTATAGTTTTCAACAATTCATCGGCTTCCTCCGCGCTGATGCCGAGCGAACCCACCGTGAGGGCATAGTCCTCAATGTTGCGGTCGAATGCGGCCAGGACTGCCCTGTGCACGTATTCGCAGTCGTCCAGGCCGACGGGGCCGTCAGCCTTGTCGAGGGTAACCTCGAACACATTGTCGTCGTCGTTGAAGGAAATCTCCACGACACTGCAGCCGCGCTCCTGCGCAGCCTTCAGAACCACTTGTTCAAATTCGTTTCTCTGCATGGCGTTTCGGATAACAAAAATAGAAGCCCTGCGGCCTCTATCATCATTCACGAGCGCAAAGATACGAAAAAATCCTATATTTGCAACGTGGATAATAAAACATTCAACAAATACTTCTCCGTATTCATCATGGTGGGAATGACCGTAGTCACGATTGCCGCCACCGCACTCAAGCTCGGGCCCGCCGATGAACACGCCAGGATTCTCCTGGTAATAGCCGCATTCGGCTCTCTTATGGGCGTAGCGGCAACCGTAGCCTCCGCCAGCGGCAAGATAATTACCTTCCTGTTCGGACTGCTGGACGTGAGCATCTACGGAGTCATGTGCCTGATCAACTGGAAGAACGGAAGTTCGGGCCTGGGCAATGCCGTACTGCATTTCCTGTATTTCATCCCCATGCAGTTCGTGGGCTTTTTCCAGTGGCGCAAGCGCGGCAACAACGACGAAGGCAGCGTCAAGGCAAGGCGCCTGACAGGCAGGCAGCGGATACTGGCGTGCCTTGTGTTCCTTGCCGGATCCGTCATCGCATACCTGATTATCGCCCGGTTCGACAAGTCCGCCGCCGACACATTCATCAAGACCGCAGTGGTGCTTGACGTACTTCCCCTGATGTGCAACGTCATCGGCCAGTTGCTGATGAGCACGGCCTACATGGAGCAGTGGATATTCTGGATTGGAGTCAATGTGAGCACCATTACGATGTGGGCCGTCACCCTGCACAACGACGCCGGTTCCACCTATGCCCTGATCTATATCATCAAGTATTCTTTCTACCTGATCAATTCAATCAACGGTCTGAGGAACTGGATACTGTTAAGCAGGCCAGACTCTCAGGACCCTCGTTGAACAGCAGGTCCATGACCGACAGGCCCGGGACGAATCCGAACTTTTCGCGGAACACCTGCCAGTAAGGGCGCACAAGACCCTCGGCCGGCTTTTTGGGGCTTAGCCTGTCGCGCCAGTTTTCTTCGACATCCAGCGCAAAATCGACCGTCGGTACAATCTCCGGGGCTATTCCTATCTTGCGGCAGAAGAAGTCGATAATGTCCAGATTCATATCCCAGAGAGTTTCCTGCCGCCTCTCAAGGATGGCAAATAGCTCGTCGCGGTAATACTCGAAAAACGGGGAACTGTAGTATGCGGTATCGATGGCGTACTCGCACTGGCGGAGCCAGTCGGTGCTCCAGTCCACCCTCACCTTGCTTATCAGGCGCTCGCCGTCGTGCAACACGGGCACGCGCAGGTCCATTGGGCCATTGGCGGTGAGGATGCGGCAGCGGTTGCGCCACGTCTGCTTCCGGTAGCTCTCGCAGGCCTCCAGATACACCGATTCCTTCGCCGCAAGCAGGGCGAACCAGTCTACCGGGGGAAACCAGGCAGTGGAGAGCGTCATCAGTCGTCGAGCGACGGCTTGGAACCTGCGCGCACTATGCCGCGCTTGGAGTTCCTGATGAAGTTCAGGATTGTGTCGCGCTCCTCGGACTCGGGGAATCCGGCCTCGACGCGAATCATGGCGTCGGAGAAGTTGTATCCCTGGTAATAGAGCACGTCGTAGATGTCCTTTATGGTGCGTATGCGGTCGGAATCGAATCCACGGCGCCTCAGGCCCACCAGATTAACGCCGGCGTAGCATATGGGAGTGCGCCCGCACATGGAATACGGGGGGATGTCCTTGTTGACGAGGCACTGGCTGCCGACCATTGCGTGAGCGCCTATCTTGCTGAACTGGTGCACCTTGGTGCCGCCGCCGATAATCGCCCAGTCGTCCACGTCGGTCTCGCCCGCGAGGCCCACGAAACTCACCAGGATGCAGTGGCTGCCAACGTTGCAGTCGTGAGCCACGTGCACGTAGGACATGATCAGGGTGTCGCTGCCCACGCGGGTGACGCCCTTGCCACTGGCTGCCGTGCCGCGGTTTATGGTGGCGCATTCGCGGATGTTGACGCGGTCGCCTATCTCAACCCAGCTCACCTCGCCGGCGAACTTGAGGTCCTGGGGAATCGCCCCCACGACGGCTCCGGGGAATACGTTGCAGAAACGCCCCATCCTGACATACGGGAAAATGGTGGAATGAGGGAGCAGTTTGCAGCCCTCCCCTATCTCCACGTTGTCGTCGACGAAACAGTAAGGACCTATCTCGACGTCGGCGGCAAGCTTTGCGCCGGGATGCACGGTGGCGAGAGGATGAATTATTGCCATGATTATTTCTTGATCTTGAAAACTTCCCTGGCGGCGGCGTTGTTGAGGGTGTGGCCGGACTTGTAGGCCTCGATCCGCACTTTGGGGAAACCGCCGCAGAGACGCATGTCGCCTATGATGTCGAGCAGCTTGTGGCGCGCGCACTCGTCGGGGAAATGCAGTTCCACGTTGCTCAGATAGCCTTCGGGCTTGACGTCCAGGTCTTTCTTGCCGAGGCGCCTGGAGAGCAGCCACCGGTGGAATCCGCCCAGGGGCTTGTCCACTATGACGATTGCGTTGCCGAGGTCGCCGCCCTGGGCAAGGCCGAGGGCCGTAAGCAGCCACACTTCGCTGAGGAAGCAGAAAGTGCGGCAGGGCGCTATCTGGGTGGCATAATCGTCGCCGGGACCGAAGGTTACGGTCTGTTTTCCGGGGAAACGGTGCTTGAAATCTATGGTGAGTTCTATGGAAGGCTGGGGATTGGGGGCCACCTTTATCCATGCTCCGGTCTTGCCGTTGCGGACTATGACCTCATGGGGAATCTCCACCCATTTGCGGGGAGCGTCCTGTTCCAGCAGGCCGTCGGCGGCGATTGCCTTCACGAAACAGATGGCACTGCCGTCGAGAATGGGAATCTCGCGGTTGTCGACCTCCACGATGGCGTTGTCGACACCCAGTCCGGTAAGCGCAGACATGAGGTGCTCGATCGTTCCCACCTCTGCGCGGCCCTTCCCCAGAAGGGTGCTGCGGCGCGTTGAGCGCACGTTGCCGGCGACGGCAGGAATCTGCAGTCCGCCGAGGTCGGTACGCACGAATACGACACCCGTATCCACGGGCGCAGGGCAAAGCCGCACATGGGCATATTTGCCCGTGTGAAGTCCCTTCCCCTCAAAAGTATATGTATTTTTGAGCGTGTGCTGATTCATTTCGCCGCAAAGATAGGGATTATTTCCCTAAATGCCTAATCGAGCAGTCTCTTCACCAGCTTGAACATTCCGTACGGCATGTAGCGGAATTTCAGATCGATGCCGGTGGGAGTGCAGAGCACCGAGCGCTCGTGCGAAAAAGCCAGGAAACTGCGTTCGCTGTGGTAACTTCCCATTCCGGAATTGCCCACACCGCCGAAAGGCATCCTGCTGTTGGCGATATGCATGATGACGTCGTTGATGCAGGCGCCGCCGGAGGTGGTCTTTGAAATCAGGTCCCAGCCGTCGGCGGGCTTGCCGAAGTAATAGAAGGCCAGCGGCTTCTCGCGGGAAGTGACGAACTCCGCCACCTCGCTGCGGTCGCGGAAGGTCATGATCGGGAATATGGGACCGAAGATTTCCTCCTGCATGACGGGGGCGTCGGGACTCACTCCGTCGAGAAGCGTGGGCTCGAACCAGCGCGTTTCGGGATTGGTGTGTCCGCCGGCAATCACGGTGCCGTCTTTCAGATAACCGCTCAGGCGCGCGAAAGCCTTGTCGGAAACGATGTGCACGAAGTGCTCGGAATGCCCGGTGCCGTCGGGGTACAGGGCTGCGAGCTCCTGCTTGAACGCCTCGACGAAGGCATCCTTGATGTCAGTGTGAAGGAACAGGTAATCGGGAGCGATGCAGGTCTGGCCGCTGTTGAGGCACTTGCCCCAGGCAATGCGGCGTGCGGCTATCTTCAGGTCGGCGTCTTTGTCTACAATACAGGGACTCTTGCCTCCGAGCTCGAGCACCAGCGGAGTGAGGTATTTTGCCTGCGACTCCATTACGATGCGTCCGAGGGCAGGGCTGCCGGTAAAGAACACCAGGTCGTAACGGTGTTTCAGCAATTCGGTGTTGACGTCCCTGTTGCCCAGGACTACCGAAACATAATCCCCGGGGAAGGTATCCTCTATCATCAGGCGCAGCGTCTCCGACACGTTCGGCACGTAGGGCGAGGGCTTGAGGATGGCGGTACAGCCTGCCGCGATGGCGCCGACGAGGGGGCTGAGCAGCAACTGCACGGGATAATTCCACGGCGACACTATGAGCGTGCAGCCGAGGGGCTCGCGCACCACGTAACTGCCGGACGGCATACAGGCCACCGGCGTGTGCACCTTGCGGCGGCGCGCCCACCTGTCCAGATGCTTCCTGGCGTCCTTTATCTCACCGTACACAAGGCCTATTTCCGTCATGAAGGCCTCTTCGTAAGACTTGTGAAGGTCTGTGCGGAGGGCGTCGCACAGCGGCTTCTCCCACGTTTGCAGGCCTTTGTAAAAAGCGTCAAGCATGCGCTTGCGGTATGCCAGGTCGCGGGTCGTGCCGCCGGCGAACAGCTTCCGCTGTGCCGATACGAGGGCCTCAATGCCCTGAGGAGTAGGTTCAATCATCGTTATTCGTCTGCTGACTTCTTGAATTTGGCGTAAGCCTTGAGATATGTCTTGTGGTCGATTGCAGGGCTGCCGTACACCATTGAGCCCTCCTTGGAGATGTTGCCTATGACGGCAGATTTGGCGCCCACGGTGGTGTGCGGAGCAATCTTGACATGGCCGACAACGCCTGACTGGCCGGCGAATACGCAACCCTCGCCGATCTGCGAGGAGCCGGCGATTCCGGTCATGGCCGCCATGGCGGTGTTCTTGCCTACCACCACGTTGTGGGCGATCTGGCAAAGGTTGTCGATGCGCACTCCGTCTTCGATTATCGTGGATTCCATGGGTGCGCGGTCGATGGTGGTATTGGATCCGACTTCCACGTCGTTGCCTATCACCACGTTGCCCAGATGCTCTATCTTCTGCCAGCTGCCGTCGGGCTGCTTTACGTTGCCGAAACCGTCGTCGCCGATGATGCATCCGGCGTGAAGGATCACCCGGTCGCCTATGACCATCCCCGGGAAAATGTGAACCCCGGGATAAATGATGCACTGACTTCCGATGACGGTTCCCTCCCCGATGGTGACGTTGTCGCCTATGCGGGTACAGTCGCCGATACGGCATTTGGGCCCTATCTTTACGAAGTCGCCCACCCATACGCGCTTGCCTAGCCTGGCACTGCAGGCTATGCGGCTGCGCAGACTGCGGCGGCGGCGATACTGCTTCTTTTCGTCGGCCTCCATTTTAAGCAGGGCGGAGACTGCGGCATACGCGTCCGGCACCCTGATGAGGGTGGAAGATACTTCCTGCCTGGGCTTAAAATCAGAATTCACCAGCAAGGCCGAAGCCTTGCCGGTGTAAACGTAGTGCTCGTATTTGGGATTTGCGAAGAAGCATATCTGCCCCGGTCCTCCGTGCTCGATCTTTGCGAACCCGCGGATCCGCACATCAGGGTCTCCGTCAACCGTGCCGCCTAGAATCGCCGCCAGTTCCCTTGCCGTTTTGTCCATGCTAGAATCTCCAGCCAAGAGTGAGGACGACATCGAAGATGCTGCGGCTCAGCCTTTCGAGAGGCATCCCGGTAGCAACGTGCATATCGTTCTTGTCAATCACGTCGTATCCGCCGTAATAATAGGGGGAATAGTAGTTGACTGGATAGTCGGTCAGGCGCACGGCGGCATCGGCGAAGAAAGAACCTTCGGACGAGTATCCGAGGCCCGCGGACCATGCCGTTGTGACGTTGTTGAAATACGTGAAATCCGAAAGCACCTGCTGCACGCCCTCCCAGTTCTCGGGAGTGACCATGTTGCCGTTCTTGTCGTATGCGTACTTTTCGGGATCGGTCACCAGGCTGAATCCGGCACGCAGCGCGATTGCGGGAGTGGGCTTGACCTCGACGCCGGTGCGCAAGGAATGCGACACTCCGCAGAAAAGGCTGTTGGCGGTGTTGGTGGCGGCCCAGGTGTGGGCATCGAAGAACGACTCGCCCAGATCCTTGTATTTCATCACGCTGTAGTCGGTGAGTTCATAGTCGACGCTGACGAATCCGGAATTGCCGAAGGTGTATGCAACGCCCGCGTTGACTATGTAAGGAGTGCGCATCCTGTAGGTGTACTGGCCCACGTCGGACCTGGCGCTGCCGCTGAAGGAGCTGTTGGCATAATCGACGGATGCCGAGTACTGCCACTGCTCCTCGATGGTGAGGGCGGTGGGAGTCTGGATTGCGGCACCGACCCTCAGGCCGGCGACGGGCAGCCAGATGAATCCGAATTTGCCGTAGATACCGCTTGCCGAGGTGTTGAGCCGGTAACCGTTGGTCGAGGTCAGGTAGTTGGTGGCAACCTTGCCGCCGTCCTTGTCGTAGAAGATCACGGGGAACTGCTCGGAAGACTCGGGAGTCTCGATGAAGCTCTCTTCCCTGCGGTACTCCAGGAACGGCATGCCCATGTTGAATCCGAAGTAGAATTCGTCGGACACGTTGAAACCGAGGTTGAAGATCATGTCGGTCTTGGAACCGTATGTGTTGTACTGGGCCGTCTGGTTCAGCGTACCGGGGACATAATGGTATTTCTCGTTGTCGGCTATCCTCTGGTTGGCTCCGGCATAGATGTAAGAGCCGTCGGGGCCGTATTCTCCGATCTGGTTGGCGCAGTATGCGGTGTACAGGTCGTTGCTGAAATCGGTGTACGCGGCACCGGTTGCCGCAGCCGCCATGTTGCCCAGGAACGAGGTGCGGTCGTTGACTCCGTGCCCGGTAGTGTAGTTGAGATAGGTGTTCGTGTTATTTGCCAGGAAGCCCACGGTCACGTGCTTGACGCCGTAATTGCGGCCGGTGTACAGAACCATCGTTCCGCCCATGTTGGGTATGTTGAACTTGGTGTGAGAAGTCTTGGACAAAGCGTCGAATTGCTGGGAGCCGTCGGCTGACCATGCCACGCCGGTGTTCTGGAAGAGCAGGGCGGGAGTGATGGTGAACTGGCCGTAATTGTTGACGGCGGATCCTGCCGGATTGATTCCTATCGAGCCCAGGTCGCCGCCCAGGGCGGTCATGGCGTTGCCAAGGGCAGTCGAACGGGCGGTGCCGTAATAGTTGTTGCGGCTGAGAAGCTCAGCGTAGTATGTATCCTGCGCGCCTGCGGCCACTGCCAGGCCGAACAGCGCAATTGCGAGTGTGAAGATTCGTTTCATAATGCAAAAGTGTCAAGGTTGATTATCTGCGGCCGCCACCGCCACCGCCGGAACCGCCGCTGTAGCCACCGCTACTGCTGCTACCGCCGGAATAGCCACCGCCGCCGCTGGAATAACTGCCGCCACCGGAGTAGCTGCCGCCGGAGCCGCGGGAAGAATCGCCCGAATAACTGTCGGAGGAACTGCGGACGGATCCGCTGGAATAGCTGCTGCGGGAGTTGGATCCGCGTGAGCTGGAGCTGCCCTCGACGCGGGGACTGAAGTCGATGCTGCTGCGGGAATAGTTGGACCTGCGGGTGTATCCGGCGTCGCCCGAGCCTTTGACTGAGCCGCTGCCGGCCGTGCCGCCGGATCGCATTCCCGTTACGCCGCCGGAACGTTTGAAGCCCGAGACGGGTGCGGGATTGGAGCCCGTGTTCATGTTGCCGGAGCGACGGTAGTTGCCGGAAGGATTGGCATTTCCCGAAGCGTATCCGGAAGGAGCGAAGCCGTGATACCCGCTGTAACCGTAGCTGTAGTGATACGGACGGTAGTAGTACGGGCTGTAGTAGTCGTGGTAATACCAACTGCCGTAGTACGAGTACGGGCCCCAGTAAGGATCGAACCAGGGGTCGGTCCAGAAGCCTATCCACGGATTGTAGGAGAGGCTGCCCATGTACCAGTAGGGCGACCAGGCATAGCCCCTGTATCCGAAGTACGGGCCGTAGTAGTACGGATTATAGTAGTAGGAGAAACGGATATCGTCATCCGCGAGCGCCAGGGTGTCGGCCTGCCTCTTGGAGGAAAGCTGCTGGGCAGCCATGTCCTTGAAGTCCTCTTCGGAATAAAGCTCGACGACAGGTTGCGGACGGTAATAGATTCCGTCGGGATATTGCTGGTTCGAGGCATATTGAGCGGTCGTACCACAAGATGCCAGTGCCATCAGCAAGGGCAATAAAAGTATCAGGGTCCGTTTCATTTTTTACCTCCTTTAAGAAAAGTTTGTATATTTGTGTCGCAATATCCGTGCCGCGCGCGGGTATTACCTGAATGCAAATTTGGCAAAAATTTCTAAATATGGCAAAAGAGGTTACTAAAAGAGATGAAAATTACTCGCAGTGGTACAACGACCTGGCGCTGAAAGCAGACCTTGCGGAGCAGTCCGCAGTACGCGGATGCATGGTCATAAAGCCTTATGGTTATGCGATTTGGGAGAAAATGCAGTCGATCCTTGACGGCATGTTCAAGAAGACGGGAGTTCAGAATGCGTACTTCCCCCTGTTCATTCCCAAATCTTTCTTCAGCCGCGAGGCCGAGCACGTGGCAGGCTTTGCCAAAGAGTGCGCCGTGGTGACTCACCACCGCCTGATGAACGATCCCGACGGCAACGGAGTGGTGGTCGACCCTTCCGCAAAGCTGGAGGAAGAACTCATCGTCCGCCCCACTTCCGAAACAATAATCTGGAATACATACAAGAACTGGATCACTTCATGGCGCGACCTGCCGCTGCTCTGCAACCAGTGGTGCAACGTGGTACGCTGGGAGATGCGCACCCGCCTGTTCCTCCGCACCGCGGAGTTCCTGTGGCAGGAGGGACATACCGCGCACGCCACCGCAGAAGAGGCGCAGGCCAAGGCCGTCGAGATGGTGCACGTGTACGCCGACTTCGCGCGCAATGTGATGGCGTTGCCCGTCATCGTGGGCCACAAGAGCCCTGGCGAGCGTTTCGCGGGCGCAATCGACACCCTCACCATCGAGGCCATGATGCAGGACGGAAAGGCCCTGCAGGCGGGTACGTCCCACTTCCTGGGGCAGAACTTCGCAAAGAGCTTCGACGTGCAGTTCACCAACAAGGAGGGCAAGATGGAGTACGTGTGGGCCACTTCATGGGGCGTGAGCACCCGTCTCATGGGCGCGCTCATCATGGCGCACGGCGACGACAACGGTCTGGTCCTGCCTCCTGCCCTCGCCCCCATCCAGGTGGTGATGGTGCCCATCTACCGCACCGACGAGGAGTTCACCGCGGTGATGGCTGAATTCGAGAAGATCAAGAGCGGGCTCGAGGCCCTCGGCGTGAGCGTGAAGATTGACAGCCGCGATACCCTGAGGCCCGGCTTCAAGTTTGCGGAATGGGAGCTCAAGGGCGTGCCCGTGCGCATTGCGATGGGCGCCCGCGACCTGGCTGCCGGCACCGTGGAAGTGGCCCGCCGCGACACCCTGACCAAGGAGACCATGCAGCTCGAAGGTATCGAAGCGCATATCAAGGGCCTGCTCGACGCCATCCAGCAGAACATTTACAACAAGGCTCTCGCCTTCCGCGACGCCAACGTCGAGAAGTGCGACGACTGGGAGGAGTTCAAGGTCAAGATCCAGCAGGGCAAGTTCCTGCTATGCCACTGGGACGGCACCACGGAGACCGAAACCGCCATCAAGGAGGCGACCAAGGCCACCATCCGCTGCATCCCTGTCGACAGTTACGTTTGCGAGGAGCCGGGCAAGGACATTTTCTCCGGAAAGCCCTCGGAAAGAAGAGTTATTTTCGCAATTTCCTATTGATATGAAACGCATACTTACCCTTGCCTGCGCACTCGCAGCGTTCTGCACCGGTGCTTTCGCCCAGGACGACGCGCAGAAGGCCGCTGCAGATGCAGCAGCCGCCCTCCTGGACGCCCCTAAGGAAGAAGTTCCAGTGGCCAAGCCCAAATACTGGAAGACATCCGCGGTTTTCGACCTCGGCGTCAACCAGACATCGCTGTTCAACTGGGCAGCCGGCGGGTTCGACAACATCACACTGAGCACCGGTCTGGATGCAAAGGCGCATTATGTGAAGGACCGCACCACATGGAAAAACCGTCTGCAGATGGAGTACGGTTTCATATGGTCCGCGGACAAGTCGTATATTCTCCAGAAGAGCAACGACCGTATCTATTTCGAGAGCAAGTTCTCCTACAAGACCGATAAGGAGACATGGAACTGGACGGCCAGCTACGATTTCCGTTCACAGTTCACCGACTCATACTCCAACTACGACTATCCGGCCTGGATCGACGGCGAAGCAGGACGGAATGAAGAAATGGACCCCCATATGAAGGAGTACATGAAGGAGGAGTTCGAGCAATGGAGGCAGGGAAGCATCAAGTCCACCTTCCTCTCCCCTGCTTACAACAACCTGGCACTTGGTGCCGAGTGGAAGCCGGTCCCGTGGTTCGACGTGAACATCTCTCCTCTGACCGGAAGCGTTACCATCGTCACCGAGCCCGTTCTGCGAAAGAAATACGGTATGCCTCTGGGGCCCGATTCCGTCGAAGCAGTTCCCGTGTATAGCGCAGCCCTGTTCCAGCTGGGTGCGTCCGTCAAGGCCAACGCCAAGTTCTCCATCAACGAGAAGTTCAATTATGAGACTCAGCTGGTGGTGTTTACGGATTATCTGAACCATCCCTTCACGCAGTACCGTGTCAACTGGGACAA
>JAEELG010000114.1 GCA_016288775.1 Bacteroidales bacterium
ACTTCGAGTTCGTAGCTCACGGCCACGACTTTGTTTTTCTGAATCTTCATTTTTTTAGTCCTAAAAATGCAAAGTTAAGCATTTTTTCAGTATATTTGTAGTCCGTATGAAATACGGATTCGACAACGAGAAATATCTCAAAATTCAATCGGAACACATCAAGGAACGCATCGCCAGATTCGGCGACAAGCTGTACCTTGAGTTCGGCGGCAAACTTTTCGACGATCTTCACGCAAGCCGGGTGCTACCCGGCTTCAAGCCCGACAGCAAGCTGCAGATGCTCATGCAACTGTCTGACTGTGCCGAGATCATCATCGTCATCAGCGCCATCGACATCGAAAAGAACAAAGTCCGCAGCGACCTCGGAATCACCTACGACATGGACGTCCTGCGCCTGCGCGAGGAGTTCGAGAACCGCGGGCTGCTGGTGAGTTCGGTAGTCATCACCCATTACAACGGCCAGGCCAGCGCCGACGCATACAGGACGCGCCTGGAGCGCATGGGCATCACGGTCTACTATCACCACACCATCGAAGGATACCCCAACAACGTGTCCCTGATCGACTCCGACGAAGGCTTCGGGCGCAACGACTACGTTCGCACCACACGTCCGCTGGTGGTCGTCACGGCCCCCGGCCCCGGCAGCGGCAAGATGGCGGTATGCCTGAGCCAGCTGTATCAGGAGCACAAGCGCGGAGTCAAGGCCGGATACGCCAAATTCGAGACTTTCCCGGTATGGAACCTGCCGCTCAAGCACCCGGTGAACCTGGCCTACGAAGCCGCCACCGCCGACCTGAACGACGTCAACATGATCGACCCGTTCCATCTGGAAGCCTACGGCAAGACAGCTGTCAACTACAACCGCGACATCGAGATATTCCCCGTGCTGAACGCCCTCTTCGAGGGAATCTACGGCGAGAATCCATACAAGTCGCCCACCGACATGGGCGTGAACATGGTGGGCTTCTGCATCAGCGACGAAGACGTCTGCTGCGACGCCTCCCGCGATGAAATCGTACGCCGCTACTACGAAGCCCTGAACAAGATGGCAGAAGGCGACGGAACCGCCGAGGAGGTCAACAAGACCGCGCTGCTGATGCGCCAGGCCAAGATTACCACCGCATGGCGCAAGACCACCGTGGCCGCCTACGAGCGCAAGCTCGAAACCGGCGTGGCGTCATCGGCGATAGAGCTTTCCGACGGCACCCTCATCGCCGCCAACACTTCCCCGCTGCTAGGCCCGAGCGCCGCACTGATCCTCAACGCCACAAAGCATCTGGCCGGCATCGACCACAGCATCCGTCTTATTCCGCAGGAGATGATCGAGCCCATAGCCCGCACCAAGACATCCTTCCTGCACGGGCACAACCCCCGCCTGCATACCGACGAGGTCCTGGTTGCACTCTCGATACTGAGCATAAACGACGACAATTGCCGCCGCGCGCTTGAGGCCCTTCCGTTGCTCAACGGCTGCCAGGTCCACTCCACCGTCATGCTTAGCGAAGTCGACCGTAAGATATTCAAGAAACTTGGAGTAGGCGTTACCTGCGATCCCGTGAAAAAGAATCAGTCCAACCACTGAGACAGGGTTGCCATCACGTCGCCGCCTTTGTACAGGAATATCCTCTCGGAAATGCTGCCAAAAAGAATCTTGCTTTCATGTCTTCAGAATGATATAAAACCGGTAATCAGCTTGAACACAGGCTCATAGCTGTCGAACCGGACCGTTTTCATGTTGTCCGCAGGGGTATGATAGTGCGGGAAAGCGCTGCCCTCCTGGTTCTCCAGGAAAATGCAGGGCACGCCGCGGACAGCAAAGGGATAATGGTCACTGTTTGCCGCCAGGGCGCCGCGGTTCAGCTTCTCGAAGAGATGCTGCTCTTCGTTGACTTTCTCGAACCGGGGGTACTGCGGCATTCCGGCATCGCTCACTTCGCAGTACTGCACCGGGTTGTCGTCGCCGATCATGTCGATGTTGAACAGGTATTTTATCTGCGAGAGCGGCACAGGAGGGTGTTCCGCATAGTACGTCGAGCCGCGGAGGTTGGCATCTTCGCCCGAGAAGGCCACGAAATACATATCGTATTCGGGACGGTTCTGCGCGTAGTGCCTGGCCAGCGTGACGATTGCAGCCGTTCCGGAGGCGTTGTCGTTGGCGCCGGGGTAATAAACTCTTCGGCCGAGGTTGCCCAGGTGGTCGTAATGGGCCGTAAAGACATAGCAGCTGTCGTGGTTCCGGCCGTTGACTTTGGCTATTACGTTGAAAAGCCCGTAGTCCTTGAGGAATTGATTGTCGACGTTCAGCTTGACTTTGTCCACACCTTCTATGGCCTCGGGCGTAACCCAGACTATGGGCTTGTCCACCACCTTCTCGCCGTAGGCTTTGAAGAACTTGATGGGAGCCTCCCAGGTGTACAGCAGTCCGGCATTGGGGCACTCCCCTGCCTTCTGCAGTTTGGAGAAGACTTTCCGGTGCTTGTATGTGAACCAGAATTCGCAGCAGACCATGCAGCCTGCGTTCTCGGGCCTTGCCAGGTCCGCCAGCAGGCGGTCTCCGTCAAAGTTCAGTGTATCAACGTGATATACGGGGAATTCACCGTGCACGCCGGGGGAATACTCGCGCATGGAGAAGTCCACTCCGGGGCGAAGCTTCCTGCCGTCGGCACGCATCTCCATGGCACCGCAGAAGGTGTTGATGTCGATGGTGAAAGGCTGGAGGGTCACTTCGTCGGCACCCGCCTTTTCGAATTCCTTCTGCAGATACTTCCCTGCCTTGTTGGCGCCGTCCCTGGCGTAGCCGCGCCCCTGGTATCTGGCGGAGCTCAGTTCCCTGACTATGCGTTTGAAATGCGGCAGGTCCTGCGCTCCCAGCTGGACGGATGCCAGCATCAACATGAATATCAACAGCTTTCTCATATCGGATTATTTCTTAAGCCAGTGCTCCTTGAGCCACTCCCGCACCGGCAGGTCGTAAATCTTCAGCAGGCCCCATGCCATAATTATGGCCAGCACAAATACGCCGGCGGCCACCGTAACATGCTGCCACATCGGGGCGTCAGGATGCTGGGCCACCCAGTCCATCTGCATGTAAATCAGCGGATAATGCGTAATGTAGATGGGGTATGAAATGTCTCCCAGCCACTTGCACACGGCGGTGCTCTTCGCGTCCGTAGTCCTGGATCCGGCGCCCGCCAGCACGATCAGCGGGAAGAGGAGGAGGATGCTGACAGCCTGGAAGAGACCGTCGGCAGGACCCATTTTCCCTCCGATGTTGGGGGTGGCGAGGATGAGGACGATGGCCAGGCCGCACCACCAGAATCCGCCCTTGAGGTGGATCGGCGAGCCGCTGGGATTGTCGGCCGTGCGGCGCCCGGGCAGGATGCGGGAAATCAGCAGGCCGCAGAGGAACGGATACAGCAGGCGCGTGAAGCCGATGTAGATCTGGTCCGGTGTGAGGCTCCATCCGCCGATGACCGTATAATGCGGCTCCTCAAACAGCCCGAAGACGTTCCAGCCGAGGGTGACGTCAAGGGTAAAGAAGGCACACGCCACACACAGGATAGCCAGCACGACCTTCGGCAAGTGCCTGAGTACGAATGCATAAAGGATATTGCCGATGTACTCAAGCGTAAGCGTCCACACCGGCCCGTTGAACGAATTGAGCTCCCCCCATCCGCGGATATCGAGCCCGTTCCCGCACGGAATGATGAACAGTCCCATCAGCAGGCAAAGGGCGAACTTCCATCCTTCCACCTCCATCGTCTTGGGGAACGCCGTTCCGGAAAAGAAAAACAGAGCCGCTCCGATGAGGGTGCCGGCAATCACCATCGGATGCAGACGGGTGAGACGGCGCTTGAAGAAACCCCACGTGGTCATCTTGTCCCAGCGGTCGTCGTATGCGTATCCGATCACAAAGCCGCTCAGTACGAAGAAGAAATCCACCGCCAGGTAACCGTGGTTCACGATCTGGTACGCCGGACCTTTGCTGTAGGTCTCGAAGAGGTGGAACAGCACCACCATCAGCGCGGCCACGCCGCGGAGCCCGTCGAGAATCTCGTACCGGGGCTTGGACTCAAGGTATATGTTCTGTTTTGCCATAGGTTGTCAAGCCTTGAATAATGCTACGGTTACAACTACCGCG
This sequence comes from Bacteroidales bacterium, assembly GCA_016288775.1. Classification (GTDB taxonomy): domain Bacteria; phylum Bacteroidota; class Bacteroidia; order Bacteroidales; family UBA932; genus Cryptobacteroides. The sequence goes on from JAEELG010000114.1 coordinate 4,142, forward strand.
CTGATCGCCAGAAGCACCAGCCCGTAAAGGATAATGTATACCAAGCCTGTCTTGATGGCCAGTTTCAGGCTTTTGGTCCAGCTTAAGTCAAGCCACTGACGGAAGTCTATAGTCACCAGAACCAGCATCAGGGAGGCATTCACTGTTGCGCTTTGCCCGAGCGTAAGAAGCAGGGCGAACAGCATGAAGAAGCTGAACTGGCAGAGGATATATGCCGAAGCGGCGGCCGCAATCGACAGGCCCGGCTTGTACCTCTTGAGGGTTACCCCCATTGCCAGCCACAGCAACAGGAACTCACCCAGGAATAGCGGGATGCCCTGGCTTCGGAGCGTTCCCTCCAGGGCGGCAAGAGACGATTTCCACTGCGTATCGACGGCCTCTGGGTGCTGGTCGAGAGTTAGAATCGTGTATCCCTGCTGGACCAGCTGAATCGTATTGCGGGTAATGTTCACCCCCCGCTCGTTTCCTTCCGGAGCCTCTAAACTGAAGGTGGATTCAAACGGATCATTCTGTTTCTGCTGGATAGGCTGAAGCACGGCGGAAACCAGGGCGAAAAAGGCGTAGAAGATGATAAGGGCGGTGAGAGGGGCCAGATAGCGCTCATGGTCTCCATTGATATAGTCCCTTATCATGTATCCCGGGCGCAGCAGCAGGTGTGTGAACGTCCGCTTTGCGTCGTCGTTCAGAAAAGGGATGCTGTCGAATGCGCCCTTGTAGAAGTCGCCGGAACCTTTCTTCGCGTTTGTGTGGGGCTTCTTCCATGGCAGGAAGCCCAGCTTCTGCCATATCCTGAATGCCCTGACTCGCGTCTGATATGTGTGCTTCTTTCTCATATATGCAGATCGGTGTTCAAAGATACGTATTTTGAAGCATAATTCGTATCTTTACCAAAACAAACGAAGTGATGAACCTTCTTCTTTCACAAATGCTTGCACACGCCGACCCGTCGCAGGTCGAGGGGCTTTCCCGATTCTTCAAGACCGGTCCGGGACAGTATGGCGAGGGCGACAGGTTTCTGGGAATCAAGGTGCCGGTGACGCGCGCCGTGGTTAAGGAGTGCTGGCGGCAGACAGGCTTCCCGGCGCTGGAGGAGTGCATCGAAAGCGAGTTCCATGAGGTCCGGCTGGCGGCCCTGCTGACGCTGGTGGAGATATTCAGACATAACAAGCCTCTGCGGGAAGAATGCGTTAAGTTCTATCTGGCACACACCGGCCGCATAAACAACTGGGACCTTGTGGACCTGAGTTGCTATCCCCTTCTTGGCGAATGGCTCCTGGACAAGGACCGCACGCTGTTGTATGACCTTGCAAGGAATGGAAAGAACATCTGGGAGCAGCGCATCGGCATGGTGAGCACCATGACCTTCATCCGCCACGGGCAGATTCAAGATACGTTCGACATCGCCGACATCCTCCTTCATCACCCGCACGATCTCATACACAAAGCCGTAGGCTGGCTGCTCCGAGAAGCAGGAAAAAAGGACAAGGCTGCACTGGAGGCATATCTTCAACCCCGCTTTCAGGCCATGCCCCGCACTATGCTCCGCTATGCCATAGAAAAGTTCCCCGAAGAGGAACGGAAGGCGTATCTTGAAAAGTAGACCTATATGTGAGCCGTCTTGCCGCCGCGTGAGAGAACGAGTCCCAGCGAAATGGCAATGATGGCAACAGGCATCAGCAGATACTGCCTGTATGTCTGGAGGAAGACTCTGACGCTTTCCAGGAGACCGCTGCCAACTGATTGTACGTCAACAGGATAAAGGAATGCTACGGCCGTGGCAAGAACGCCCGCGGCAAGGCCGGCCACAAGGGCCACGATCAGCGCCTTCCGGCCGTGGCTGCGCTGACGGTCCACCTCGGACTTTATGCCCTCGACGGCCTCCATCCGGCGTTGCGCCTCCAGGATAAAAGTGGGATCGTCTTTCACCACCGGCTTGTTCTCCCTAAGGAATTCGTCTATCTCTTTCATAACTGAATGTACTGTTTAAGGTGTTGCCGGCCCATCGAGAGCTGGTATTTGACGGTGCCTTGCGGCATACCGAGGACGGCGGATATCTCTTTGATGCTGCGGTCTTCGAAATAGAAAAGGGAAATGGCGGCCTTCTCCTTCTCCGGCAGGCGCCCAAGTGCCTGATAGAGCTGCTGATAGCGGAAGGATGCGTCGCAAGTGTCGGTAGCCGGGACGCTTGATGCGGCCTCCACCGGCACCTCTTCTGCGCGTGCCCTGCGGCAATGATCGATATAGCAGTTGTACGCTATACGGAAGAGCCAGGTGCTGAATTTCGACAGCCCCATGAAGGAGCCGGAAGCCACGTACGCCCGCACCAGGGCGTCCTGGGCGATGTCGTCGGCAAGTGAGGCGTCGCCACTGCACAGAGCAAGCAGGAACCGCCTCAGTGGCTCCTGCTCTACGCGCACCTGCTCGATGAACCGCTCCCGGGTCATGGACTACTCCTTAGGCGCTCCGAGGTTTCTCTCTTCGGCCTCTATCTCCTTGGCCAGCATATTCTTACCCACATAGTAGGAGATGAACAGGCCGAGACCTACGGCGAGGAGGATGCCTCCGGCAGGAAGCCACCACTCGCACATCCAGAGACCGCCTCCGAAAGATGGATTGACGGCACGGATTATCCCAAGAGTGACAAAGCCGAGGCCTATGAATCCTGTTATGCAGGCGCCTGTCAACTTGTCCAGCAGATCCTGCTTGATCAAGAGGGTCTGTTTCTTCGCCTGCTTTCCTGAGGGCTTGAAGTAGTTGGGGTCAACCTGAGCGCCGCACTCGATGGCCTTGAGCATGATCTCAGCTTTTTTGTTGGTCTCGTTCTGCCTGGTCCGGCTCACTATCCAGACAATCGTTATCGGCAGCACTACGCAGACGAGAATAGGGATTAAGATTTCTTCCATTTCAGTATATGTTATCGTTTAACTTTCCCCGCTTCCGGAGCGGTTTCATCTGTTAGACGGAGAAACCGGCCAAAAGGTTGGAAAAAAACAAAAAAAAATCACTTGCCCGGATTGAACCCAAAATCATGGGTTCATTTCTGCAAAGATAATAACATCTGTTGAAATGGGATACTGAAAAACGCCTGCGTCTTCCGGCAGGAGCCGAAAGATTTGGCAAAATGGCAGGAATTGTGTAAATTGCAGACAATAAATATTTAATTGGATGAATCTTTTAAAACTCGCCCTCACTTCCCTGATCGCCATGACTTGTATTTCCGGTTTTGCCCAGAACAACAGCCAGGCTGTACTGGACAACATTCTCTCCCGCAAGAGCGTACGTTCTTATACTGACCAGGAAGTCACACCTGAACAAGTCGAGACCATTCTGAAGGCCGCCATGGCGGCTCCTTCCGGAATGAACCTTCAGCCCTGGCGCTTTGTGGTGGTCCGGGAGCAAGCGACCAAAGACAAACTGGCCATCGGCTTCAACAAGATGATAGCCAAGGCTCCGGTAGCAATCGTAGTTTGCGGAAAGACCACGGGCAAGCTAGGCGGCGAGAACCATAACTGGACGGCCGACTGTGCCGCCGCCACAGAGAATCTCCTGCTGGCGGTGGAGGCCCTCGGGCTGGGCGCGGTCTGGACAGCCTGCTACCCGTATGACGACCGGATGAATCCCGCCATCGAGGCCCTGGAGCTGCCGAAGGACGTCAAGCCATACTGCATCGTCCCGATTGGATATCCCGCCGGGAACGATAAGCCCAAAGACAAGTGGAAACCGGAGAACATCCACTACGAAAAGTGGTAGGCAGACTATCACTGAGCCCACGAACATGAGACTACTGACTCGCTTTGCGACGGCCGGAGGGGAATTCAGGAACCTCGCGCTGAACCGAGCGACGATGCAATCCTCCGCCATCGACGTGGAGCGGACGTCACAGACATTCAATCTCTGATCCGGCTTAACGGCGCAGGGTCTGCGAAGGGAGCGATATCTTCAGCTTGAAGGTGTTACTCCCTTTGTAGTAGAAGAGGTTGAGAGTGGTGCCGTCGCTCTCGAAGTAGATACTGTTCAGGAACTTATCCCGCTTGCGGTTCTTGCAGACGGGCTCGACCCATACCAGGGTGTATTCTCCGGTTGACCGGGATGCGGCGCAGATAACGGTGTAGCCGCGGATGTCGAACAGGGCGGCGTTGCTGGATTTGCCCTTCTCCTTGCGTGCCTTCTTGTATGCCTCGACGATGGAGGATTCGGGATCCAGCTGGCCGAAGGTGAGCCTGGAGGCGCTGGTTTCCGCCTTGGGGTTGCGCTCCCGCCACCAGCGGATGGCGTTGTCCGTGAGGAGGTCTGCCCTGGAGACCTGAACAAGGGACGGATTCTCTTTGAACCTGCCGGTTAGCCAGAGGACCTCGGCGGTGTTGGTCAGGCCTTCCATCATCTCCGGGCTCTGGCCCTCGATGCGGTAGGATTCGTCTTTGCCTGGCTTGATGGGGGTGCCGTAGAACATGGCCTGGCTGAGGATGTCCTCGGCGGGGAGGTACAGGGCTTCTACGTATTCGGAGTCGCCGTTGAGGTAGCAAAGGTGCAGGTAGCTGCGGCTCCCGAAGGGATTGATGACCTCGATGGGTGCGGCAAGCACGGGTTCCGGGGAGTTGTCGTCCAGCATGTAGACGGGGATGGAACGCGTCTCCTGGAGGGTGCCGTCGGGGGAGAGGATCCTAAGCTCCAGGCCCTTGTCCAGGGCGAGGATGTGCTCCACATTGTCTTTGCGCCAGCCTGCGGCGTCAAGGCAGTCGGGGCCTGCTATCTTGAGTGCATCTTCCCGCGAAAGGGTGCTGGTGTTGTGACGGAGTATGCGCTCGCGGGCGAGGTCCTTGAAAGGGGAGGCCGGGTACGCTTTGGCGAACTCAAGCACGCCGGGGGCGTCTTCCGGGTCAAGGGCGAAGAAAATCAGGGAGTCCCGCAGGCGGACTACTGCAGGGGCGTATGTGGAGTTAGGATACTTCTGGAGGAACTTCTCGGCAGCCTTAACGGTGGAACTCTTGAGCGTCCTGGTGTATAGGGCGGTTTCTGCGTCGCCTTTGGAAACGGCGCACGATGCGGCTGCGAGTCCAAGTAGGCCGATGATAATTATGTGGATACTTTTCATAATCTGTTTTTCGTCACGAAAATAACAAAAAAAGAAATGCTTTGAAAAAATTGTTACATTTGTATCCCGTATGTAAAACACGTCAATCATGGACACCAAGTATGTTTTCGTTACGGGCGGGGTTGCTTCATCCCTTGGAAAGGGCATAGTAGCTGCATCCCTGGCAAAGCTTCTCCAGGCACGCGGGCTCCGCGTAACCATCCAGAAATTCGACCCATATATCAATATAGACCCTGGCACCCTCAATCCCTACGAGCACGGTGAGTGCTATGTTACGGAGGACGGCGCGGAGACGGACCTTGATCTCGGTCACTATGAGCGTTTCCTGGGCGTGCATACGTCAAAGGCCAACAACGTTACCACGGGCAAGATATACAACACCGTCATAACCAAGGAGCGTGAGGGCGCATATCTGGGCAAGACAGTCCAGATAGTTCCCCATATCACCGACGAAATAAAGCGCAGGATGCTTCTGCTCGGCAAGACCGGCCAGTTTGACGTCGTGATCACCGAGGTCGGCGGCACGGTGGGCGACATGGAATCCCAGCCCTTCGTGGAAGCCATGCGCCAGCTCCAGTGGGAGTTGCCGGAAGAGGACTTCCTGAGCATACACCTGACCCTCATCCCTTATCTGAAGGCCGCAAAGGAACTCAAGACCAAGCCTACGCAGCATTCGGTCCAGGAACTGCAGAGCGCCGGCGTGCATCCGGACATCATAGTCTGTCGCACGGAAATGCCCCTGTCTGCGGACCTTCGCAAGAAAATCGCCCATTTCTGTAACGTCCGCCCCGGGCATGTAATAGAGTCCATCGATTCGTGGAGCATATATCAGGTCCCTCTCAATATGGAGGCGGAAGGCCTCGACACCCTGGTCGTTAACAAGCTGGAAATCAAGGACTGCGCCCCGGAGCCGGACCTTTCGGCACTTAAGGCCTTCCTGGAGCGGCTCAAGCATCCCAAGCACGAGGTCAACATCGCCCTGGTCGGCAAATACGTCGAGCTGCAGGACGCCTATAAGTCCATACAGGAGTCGTTCGTCCACGCCGGTGCCGCCAACGAGTGCAAGGTGAACGTCAAGACTGTCCATTCCGAGCAGGTGAACGATGGGAACGTGGCGGAGGTCCTCAAGGGCATGGACGGTATCCTCGTGGCCCCCGGCTTCGGAGAAAGGGGCATCCCGGGGAAGATTGCCGCGGTCCGCTACGCCCGCGAGAACGGCATTCCGTTCTTCGGCATCTGCCTTGGCATGCAGATGGCCGTTGTGGAGTTCGCCCGCGACGTGCTTGGCTACGCAGATGCGGCTTCCACGGAGATGGATCCGGTGACTGCCCATCCCGTCATCGACCTCATGGAAGAACAGAAAACAACCACCATCAAGGGCGGAACGATGCGCCTTGGGGCGTATGCCTGCAAACTGGTTCCAGGCACGCTTGCGTCAAGGATTTACGGCGGGAAGGATGTCATTTATGAGCGCCATCGCCACCGCTATGAGTTCAACGACACCTATCGCGCAGAAATGGAGAAGGCAGGCATGAAGATATCAGGCGTCAATCCCAACACCGGCCTGGTGGAGATAATCGAGATTCCCGGCCATCCGTTCTTCATCGGCACCCAGTTCCATCCTGAGTTCAAGAGCACGCCGGAGCAGCCCCAGCCCATCTTTACGGCCTTCATCAAGGCAGCATTGGAAAGGAGATCATAATATAGAAGATTACGTAATCAGAGAGATCGACCGCATAGGCGAGTTGTTGAATACGAAGGGTTTCGATAGCGGGCGAAAATAGCATTTTTTTGACGCTTTTCGCCCGCTATTCAGCAAGGGTGAATCTTTTCATTATGCCTTTTCCACCGGCACCTGGATGATGGTGAGCCACTTGTCGGCGTCCTCTTGATTCCAGATGCCGTCGATGTAAACGGCGCGCGG
>JAEELG010000115.1 GCA_016288775.1 Bacteroidales bacterium
ATCGTCGTCTACGACATCTGGAACTTCGCATACACCTACAACTGCCTGCCTACCCACAGCTGGTACTGCGGTGTCGCCCTGCTTCTTGCTCCCACCATCGCAGCTCTCCTTTGGAACCGCGGCGGCTGGATCCAGAACCGCGCCAACACCCTGGCAATGTGGTGCATGTTCGCACAGGTGTTCCCTCTCTTCCAGGAGACCTTCAAGGACGGTCGCCAGTGGTACAACTGGGCCACCCTTCCCGTGCTCTATCCTGAAGGAGTCGGTACCGTCGAGAAGCTCTATGCAGCCGGTGGCCAGGCGGCCGTCGACGGCATCGTGGGCACCACGGTAGATCCTTCGATCGTAGCGGCCAATCCTACCATGATGGTCGTCATCAGCGCCCTGGCACTCGTGACCAACATCGCCGCTCTGTGCTGGATCATCTGCATCTCCAAGAAGCGCCACATCAATCCTTACAAGGAAGACGTCTTCGTCCACCAGAAGTACTACATCGATTCCATGGCCCGCGCCGACGTGAGCTAGTGCTTTTATGAGGAAATCCGTCTTGCTTCTGTTCTGTATCGCTGCCTGCGCCGAATGCCTTGCAGGAGGCATAAAGGCAGGCCCCTGGATTACGGAGGCCCGGGAAGGCAGCCTTACCGTGATGTGGACCAGCGACAAGCCAGGAATGGCTTATGTGGAGCTGGCCGACAGCACCAGGATCTGGGACACTTTCGCCGGACGCAGGATTTTCAGGAGCCTGCACAGGGTGCACGTCAGCGGGATCGAACCCGGTGCCGTCCTGAGCTACCGCGTCTGCGGAATCGAGCTCGAAGACGACACCAACGCCCGCGACCCGAAGTTCGGGGCGTCCTACGAGGGCCCCTGGCACTCGGTGCGCACCTTCAGTTCAAAGGCTCCCGAATGCCGTTTTTCGGTGTTCAACGACATCCACATGCGTACGGGAAAGTACAGCGCACTCGCTTCCCAGGTCGATTCGGCAACGACGGATTTCATCTTTCTTAACGGGGATATCGTGTCCGCGGGCAACTACGTCACGGATTCCCTTGTACGGTACGAGATAGACCCGCTGGGCTCGCTCCCGGCGGGTATTCCCGTACTGTTTGCCCGCGGCAACCACGAAGGGCGCGGCAACGGCGTTCAGAACGTGGCGGAGGTGTTCCCCAACGGCGACCCCGCTCCGTTCTATTATTCCTTCCGCCAAGGCCCCGCCGCCTTCGTAGTCCTTGACGCCGGCGAAACCGGCAGGAAACGCTCGGTAAGATACTCCGGCAAAGAGGTTTACGAAGACTATCTAAACGAGCAGATCGAATGGCTGAAAAAAGCCGTCCGCGAGCCCTCGTTCCGCAGGGCGCCGGTGCAGGTGTGCATCATCCACGTGCCCATGATCGACCACGAGGACCAGACCGATTTCCACACCCAGCGCTGGCTAAACAAACACATAGTTCCCATCCTCAACAAGGCAGGAATCGACCTGATGATAGGCGCCGACCTGCATGAGTTCATGTACTGCGAGCCGGGGAGCATGGGCAACGACTTCCCTATCATAGTCAACGACGACGCCAGGCGCCTCGAATGCGTCTGCAGCAAGAAGCATGTAAGCCTGAAGACTTACAACGCCGACGGGGAACTCGAGTTCGAGAAAGAACTCTAGTATTTCATTCCCACATTCTTCATTATGAAGGAGTAGATATCCGCCTGCTCCTCAAGCACTTTGGCCAGTGGCTTGCCGCCGCCGTGGCCGGCTTTGGTGTCGATGCGGATAAGCTGCGGCTTGTCGCCGGAGTTGCATTCCTGAAGGGTTGCCGCGAACTTGAACGAGTGGGCCGGGACCACGCGGTCGTCATGGTCGGCGGTGGTTACCAGCGTGGCGGGATATGCCGTTCCGGGCTTGAGGTTATGCAGCGGCGAGTAGCCGTACAGATAGCGGAACATCTCTTCGGATTCTTCCGAGGTGCCGTAATCGGGAGCCCAGTTCCAGCCGATGGTGAACTTGTGGTAGCGGAGCATGTCCATCACGCCCACCTGTGGAATTGCAACTGCATACAGCTCAGGCCTTTGCGTCATGCAGGCACCGACCAGGAGGCCGCCGTTGGAACCGCCCACGATGGCGAGTTTCTCTGGGCATGTGTAGCCATTTGCAATCAGCCATTCGGCGGCTCCGATGAAGTCGTCGAAGACGTTCTGCTTGTTCATCCTGGTTCCGGCAAGGTGCCAGGCTTCACCGTATTCACCGCCTCCGCGGAGGTTTACCTGTACATAGATTCCGCCCTTCTCGAGCCAGGGAACGCGGGACGCTGAGAACGACGGCGGCATGGAGATGTTGAATCCGCCGTAGCCATAGAGGTAAACGGGGTTCTTTCCGTCGAGTTCCAGGTCCTTGCGGCAGGTGATGAACATCGGTATCATGGTGCCGTCCTTAGACGGGAAGAAGACCTGCTTGGTCTCGAGTCCGGAGAGGTCGAAAGCGGTCTGCGGCTGCTTGTAAACGGCGCTCTCGCCTGTTTCGATATCGTAGCTGTATATGGTTCCGGGGGTGGTGAATGACGAGTAAGAATAGTAGCACCATGTCTCGTCCTTGCGGGAGTTGAATCCGGCGCTGCCGACTCCGGGAAGGGCGATTTCCTTCAGGCACTGACCGTTCTTGTCGAACATGTATGCGTGCGTGGAAGCGTCCTTGCTGTACTCGGCGATGATCTTGTCGGCGACGAAAGCGATTCCGTCAAGCACGTTCTCCCCTTGCGGGATGACGTCCTTCCAGACCCTGGGGTTCTTTATATCAGTGACTACCAGCCTGTAGAGGGGGGCGTCCACATTGGTGAAGAGGTATATCATGTCACCGTCGCTCTCAACCGGCGAGCAGTCGTTCTTCATGTCCCTGGTAATCTGCACCCACTTGACTCCGGGCTTCCTGAGGTCAGCCACGAACAGATTGTTGCCTATGTCGGCGCCGGCCTCATAGAGGAATGCCATGGTCTCCTCTTCGTTTATGCTCACCTGGTAGAAGCGCAGGGGCTCTGCGGGATTGCTGTAGAAGAGTTCGTCGTCGGCCTGTGAGGTGCCCATCCTGTGATAGTACACCTTGTGACCTTCGTTCTTGCCGCTGTATTCGTGGCCGTCGCCCTCAGGTGCATCGTAGGCGCTGTAATAGAAGCCGTCGCCGCGCCAGGAAGCGCCGGTGAACTTGGCCCATTCGATGTGGTCCGGAAGCAGCTCACGGGTCTGTGCATCCATCACGAAAATCTCTTCCCAGTCGCTTCCGCTGCGGGAAATGCTGTATGCGGCGTATTTTCCGTCATGGGAGAAATAGACGCCCTTGAGGGCCACCGTGCCGTCGTCGCTGAGGGTGTTGGGATCAAGGAACACGTGGGGCTCGGCGTCGGGCGAATCCATCTCGTAGAGCACGCTTTGGTTCTGCAGGCCGTCGTTGCGGTAGTAGTACCATTTGCCGTTCTTGCGGCGGCCTGGAGTGCCCACCTTCTCGTAGTTACTCACCTCGGTGAGGCGCTGCAGGAGTTTGCCGCGGAAAGGGATATGGCTCAGATAATGGTTCGTGACCTTGTTCTGGGCCTCGACCCATGCGGCGGTTTCGTCGGAAGAGTCGTCTTCCAGCCAGCGGTACGGGTCGGCGACCTCGGTGCCGAAGTAATTGTCCACGGTGTTGTCTTTGCGCGTCACGGGAGTCTTGGGAGCGCAGGCGTCAAAAAGCATTGCAGCCATCAGGAATAAAGGGATTATGCGTTTCATTACTTCATGAATATTAAATCGTACTTGCGGGTCCCGAGACCGATCTTTTCGCCGTGAATAAGCTGGGTTTCCCATTCGGACTCAGGAGTGGTGTTCTTGAAATGGTCGTGGTGGTCGTGGAAACCGGCTTCATGCATGTGGTCTCCAAGCACGGAGTTGCGTATGGGCTCTGCTGCAAGGCAGGCATCGGCGCAGGCCTGGTCGAGCGCCACAGGGTCTTTGGATGCGAACATTCCGATGTCAGGGAGTATGGGCGCATCGTTTTCGGCATGGCAGTCACAGTATGGAGAAACGTCTACTATCAGGGATATATGGAAGCAGTCGCGGCCGCTTACGACAGCCTTGGTATACTCGGCCATCTTGGCGTTCAGCACCGGAATCGCCTGATTCTGGGCGAAATCTATAGCGTCGAAGTTGCAGGCGCCAAGACAGCGTCCGCAACCGACGCAGTTGTTCTCATCCACGCGCATCTTGCGCGCCGCGGCATCATACACAAGCCCGCCGTTGGCACATTCCTTCTGGCAGCGGCGGCAACCGCGGCATTTCTCTTCATAGATGAAAGCCTTTCCGGCGGAATGCTGGTCCTTCTTTCCGGCACGTGAACCGCAGCCCATGCCGATGTTCTTGATTGCGCCGCCGAAACCGGTGGTTTCATGCCCCTTGAAGTGAGTCAGGCTGATGAACACGTCGGCATCCATTACCGCACGTCCGATCAGCGCTTCTTTGGTATATTCACCGCCTTCCACCGGTACTGCAATATCGTCCGTGCCCTTGAGACCGTCGGCAATGATGACCGGGCAGCCGGCCGTCAGAGGAGTAAAACCGTTCTCCCATGCGCACTCCAGATGCTCCAGGGCATTCTTCCTGAAACCCGGATACATCGTGTTGCAATCGGTAAGGAACGGCTTGCCCCCGAGTTCCTTGACCAGGTCGACTACGGCCTTGGCATAGTTCGGACGGAGATAACTGATGTTGCCCAGTTCCCCGAAATGCATCTTTATGGCAACGAACTTGCCGTCCATGTCAATATCGGCTATTCCGGCCGTGCGGGCAAGACGCTTCAGCTTTGCTGGCATGCTTTCACCAAAAGCGGAAGTCCTGAAGTCGGTGTAATATACTTTGGCTTTTTCCATAATATTGATGTTCGATTGTTTCCAGTATTGGTATGGGAATGTGACAAAAGGCCTGAACCTTCAGGTCGCTAAAACTTGCTGCAGACAAACCTCGCCAGCCTGCCGCAGAGCCATCCGAAAAGGATTCCGGCGGCAAAGCCGACCAGGACGTCGCCGAGGAAGTGCTTGCCCACAAACACGCGGCTGAGGCCGATCAACAGTCCGCATACGCTCATGAGCGCCAGATATTTGTGATAGTTGTGCGCCTTGTCGGCACGGAAGCCTATAAAAGTGCAGACTACCACGCCAGCAGTGTTGGCTGCGTGTCCAGAGAAGAATCCGTAAAGCCTGCCGGGATTCTCGAGGATGTGGAGCCCGCGCTCGAGCATCTCCGTGTCATACATCGGCCGCAGCCTCTGTACTGCCGCCTTTACCAGATTGGACGACTGGTCGCAGAGGACGAGGCACAGGATGGTAGACAGTAGCACTATCGTAGCTTTCTTCCACCCCATACGATAATACATCAGCCCGAAGATAGCCACATACAACACTATCCAAACCTCCTTGGCCGAGAAGAACTGCCATACGGCATCTGTGAAAGGCGCATGGAGGGAGTTGATGGCAAGGGTGACGTCCTTGTCAACGTGATGCAGGAAACTCAGTGTTCCGGTTATTTCTGCAAGGCCTTCCATAGCAGGTCTTTGAGTTTGTCAAGGCCCTCTCCGCTGGCAGACGAGATGAATACGTGGGGAATACGTTTGGGCAGTTTGGGCGCTATCTCCTTCTCGATGTCGGCGTCTATCATGTCGCACTTAGTCACGGCCAACACGCGCTGTTTGGTCAACAGCTCGGGATTGTACAGTTTGAGCTCCTTCAGCAGGGTCTTGTATCCGGCTGCAATATCGTCTTCCTCGCAACTGACCATGAACAGCAGCACCGAGTTGCGCTCGATGTGGCGCAGGAAGCGTGTGCCTATGCCCCTGCCCTCGTGCGCGCCTTCTATTATTCCGGGGATATCGGCCATCACGAACGAACGGTCGTCGTAATAACGTACGATTCCGAGATTTGGTTCGAGCGTGGTGAAGGCGTACGACGCAATCTTCGGCTTGGCCGAGGTAATGGTGCTCAGGAGCGTTGATTTTCCGGCGTTGGGAAATCCTACCAGGCCCACATCGGCCAGAAGCTTCAGTTCAAGTATGAACGCCCCTTCCTCGCCGTCCTCGCCCGGCTGGGCGTACCTCGGCGTCTGGTTGGTGGCGGTCTTGAAATGGTCGTTGCCCCATCCACCCTTGCCGCCCTGGCAGAGGATGCGCTCCTGCCCGTCCTCATTGAGGTCGAAGATCTGTTCGCCGGTGTCGGCATTCTTGACCACCGTGCCCACGGGCACGTCAAGTATGATGTCGGCGCCGTTCTTGCCCCTGCAAAGCGCCGCTCCACCCTTCTCGCCGTCATCGGCCTTGATGTGCTTGCGGTATTTCAGGTGGATTAGCGTCCAGAACTGGGCGTTGGCGCGCAGGATGATGTGCCCGCCGCGCCCGCCGTCGCCTCCGTCCGGACCGCCTTTGGGAATGTATTTGGCCCTGTGCAAGTGCATGCTCCCCGCACCCCCGTGCCCGGAAGCGCAGTATATCTTGACGTAGTCTATAAAGTTACTCTCTGCCATAAGTGGTTTGCAATCAATGTATTGGCAATGCGGATCAGGCGATTTGCCACGTTCGGGCAACAAGCCAGTCACAAATTTAACTTATTTTGGCTTTCTTCCATGCAAGATTATGGGAATAATTGTATTTTTGTAGAAAAGAAAACAGAAATGAAGGTCAAATTCGTTATCATATATGCGCTTGCCGGGGTTGCCTTCCTGGCTGTGTCGCTCTGGGCATTCCTTTCCAACGGGAGGAGCGCGAAGGCCATACGCTACAAATACAAGCTGGGCGGCATAATGCTCACCGCATGGGCCATGCTGTCCGCCGCTTCGTGCGAAGGCGTGCCGCCGTTCGTCACCTGCTACGAACCCGTGGTGGAGTGTTACGACGTTGCAGCCCCGTCCAATGAAGTATACGTGGAGGTCAAGGACTATGGCGGCAACAAACTCAAGAGCGGCGACGTGCTCACTGTCCGCATCGATTACCCCACTTATCACAACTACCGCTGCAGGATAACCGCCGATCCTTCCAACGGCGACGCCTTCGTCATACAGACCCATGACTTTACAGTAACCGAAAGCAATTCTAGTGTCGAAATAACTCTCGTAGCTACCGATTACAAGGGCAGCGCAAAGGTAACCGTCTGCGGAATCGGAATGATGCAGGACGGATCCGAGGTCGAATCCGTGGTCGGAACCGCGTCGGTAACCATACTCTGATGGCACGCCCAGTTATCGGCAACATAGTCTTCGAACTGACGGAAGCCTGCAACCAGTGTTGCAGGTTCTGTTATAATTACTGGCGCGACGGAAGCTCCCCGCTGCCGCCTCCCGATCCCGGACTTGCCCGCAAAACCCTCCGCCGCCTGCTTTCGCAGGCCTCTGTCGGCACCCTGTCCTTCTCCGGCGGCGAACCCATGCTCCTGCGGAATATACACGACCTCGCCCTCGCCGCACGCTTCAAGGGCTGTCATGTGAACGTGCTGACAAACGGAACTATGCTGACCGAAGACGCGCTCGCCAACTTCGTCAGCCTGGGTATCGGCGCGATACAGATTCCCATCCTGAGCGCCGACGCCTCGGTTCACGAATACCTTACTCAGCTGCCGGGCTCATGGGCCAAGGCGACCGATGCGCTGCGGCGCGTAGCATCCGTCATGCCCAACGGAGCCTTCGCGGTACTCGTAATCACCGCCGTAAACGCCCCTGGCGTACCCCAGACGCTGGAATTCATCCGCGGACTCGGAGTCCGGAAGGTGATGGTAAACCGCTTCAACATCGGCGGTATGGGCCTAAAGCACACAGCGGAACTTGTCCTGAATGCAGCAACGCTGAAGCAGGCGTTCGCCGACGTCGAGGCCTTTGCCTGCAAGTACCCCGACATGCGCTTCGTCAGCGGAGTCTGCACGCCTCTCTGCATGCTTGATGTGAACCCCTATCCGCACATCCAGTTCTCCTGGTGCAGCACCGACTTCAGCCGCCGACCCGTAGCCGTCAGCTACAAGGGCGACGTGCGCTTCTGCAACCACTCCCCGCACGTAATCGGGAACATCTGGGAACGCCCGATCGACGAGATCCTTACCGACCCCGCCACCGTAGCGCGCTACGCCGAAGTGCCCGCCCGCTGCACGGATTGTCCCCTCCTGAGCCGCTGCAACGGCGGCTGCCGCGCTGCCTCGGAGCAAGTTTACGGCAGTTTCGCCGAAGCAGATCCGATACTCAACGGGTGTTGAGTATCGGATCGTATACGACTACTATCCCCCTGCACCCCCAAGGGGACTGGACGCCCCTCCTAATTATTCCCGGAAATCTCCTAAAATTATTAGGAGTTTCAATTATTAGTGTTATATTTGCCGCAGAACAAAAAAAAACCATATGAAAACGACACTAACGGCAAAAGAAGAGATGCTCATGAACATTTTCTGGGGTCACGGGAGTTTGTTCATCCGCGATTTGATTTCATATATCCCGGAGCCAAAGCCACACTATAACACTGTCGCCACATTGGTGAAGTTTCTTGAGGAGAAAGGTTTTCTTGAAAGGGAGCCTATGGCGAATTCCTTCCGTTACAAAGTAAAAATCACTGAACGTCAGTACCGTGGCAGCACCATCTCAAACGTTGTGGCCCGGTATTACAACAATTCTTATAAAAGTCTGGTATCCCAGTTCGTAGAAGAAGATAAAATGGGCCTCCAGGAACTGAAAGACCTTATCGCTACCATTGAACAGAATAGAAAATGATTTCATTTTTATTATATATAGCCCGGGGCGGTCTCTATCTTAGCTTATTCTTCGTTTTTTATTTGCTGGTAATGAGACGCACGACTTTCTTCCGCCTCAATCGTGCCATGCTTCTGACGGGGGCGTATATCTGCCTGCTACTTCCGGCCATACGGCTTCGCACGGATATCGTTGACAGTGTCACCGTAGAACCATCTTTGGTCCAGACGTCAGCAACGCAGGTTGCAGGCACGGCATATCCATCTGTTTTTCCATGGCCCGCATTGCTTTTGGCAGTATTGGTTACCGGAAGTCTTGTTACTTTTATCTTTTATCTCTGTTCGGCACTGAAAATGCTCACTCTGACAAGAAACGGTACAATCATGGAAGCCGACGGATGCCGACTTGTACTCCTTGACGAAGAAATACCATCCTTCTCCTGGCGTCGCTGTGTCGTAATGAGCCGAAAAGACTGGCAGGAGACACCGGTAATCTTCACTCATGAAAAAATGCATATCAAGTGCCGCCACTCTCGTGACCTGCTTCTCTTTTTACCATTACAGATGCTGTTCTGGTGGAACCCGCTGGTATGGATTACACGAGATGAGTTGCGTCTTCTACACGAATTCGAGGCCGATGAGGGTGTCATCCGGCAAGGCGTCGACGCCGCCCAATATCACCTTCTTTTAGTTCGGAAAGCCGTGGGGGAACAACGTTTTATCCTTGCCAGTGGTTTTCAACACGCCAAACTAAAGAATCGTATTTCTATGATGGTCAAACCTTCTTCTTCAAGCTGGATGCGCCTGTCGTACCTGGCTCTGATACCCATTCTGGCCGCTTTAATGGTTGCATGCAATCCTTCCAGGCAAGGCAATTTGCGAGGGTCCGCTGCAATAGACGAATCTGTAACTTTGGAGACCACAGATCCGGGCGTCCTGCCTTCAGTACCTTATCAGCTTGTAGAAGTCAAGCCGACATTCCGCGGCGGCGATGCGAACGAATTCTCCAAATGGGTAAACATGAATCTGCATTATCCCAAAAGCGCGATTGACTCACAGATTGAGGGGCGCATAATGCTGAGCTTTTCCGTTGATACAGACGGGTCTGTTACCGATGTCTGTTTGCTGCGGGGAATTCATCCATATCTGGACGGCGAAGCGTTACGTGTGCTGAACAGTTGTACTGAAAGATGGGCTCCCGGGCTTCAGGACGGCAAGCCTGTGAAAGTTTCATACGTTTTTCCGATTATTTTCAAGCTGAAATGAGATTAATATTGCTGTTACTTGGCGCTCTTACGTGTGTCTTCGCCGGGGCACAGACTACGCACCGCGATTCCGTGCTGACGGAAGCCCGTTACCTCAAGAGTGTCTTCAGAACCGACGAGGCCGTTGACAAATTGTCCGGACTCGTTACGCCCGATGTATTCGACGAAGAGGTGATGGCGGAGCTGGCGGACTGCCATTTCCAGAGCGGCGACTATGAAAGCGCATCGGGAACGTACTTCCTGCTGGCTTCGCGTGCCCCTGGCAATATACTGTACAGGATACGCCAGATGCAGATTTTCTCTCGGCTCAAGGCGTGGCCTTATTGCATTCGGGCAGGAAGGAACGCCCTGCAGCTCGATTCGATACCGGCGGTGATGGGTGTGGTCGGCGATGCATACCGGCAAATGGAACGGTCCGATTCGGCTCTCTGGTATTACCGTCGCAGCCTGGCCCTCAGGCCCCGGAACACGGCGTTACTCTCCAAGGCCATGGACATCCTCATCAGCAAGGAACATTATGATGAAGCCATTTCGCTCGCCACTCCCTTCCTGGCAGAAGACCCCGACAATCATACAATCGCACCCCTCCAGGGTCTGGCGCACTTCAGAAAAGCGGATTATGATACCGCTGTGGATATCTTCCAGCACCAGGAAGACATAGGCAACGACATCTACCCCATCCATTACTATCTCGGCCAGAGTTACTGGCGCACTAAAGTCATTTACCGGGCGGAGCAAGAGCTAATCGCGGCATGGCAGATCGATTCAAGTGACGTAAATCTCGCATATTACATCGCAGCCGTAAAGTCAGAAGCATACCGTCCGTTCGAGGAGGATGTCAAGCCCTGGCTGGACAAGGCCTGGGATATGATTCAGCCGGATGCCGCACTGATGTCCCGACTTCACCAGCAATATGGTCTGGGGTATTACAAGAAGCGGGAAACATGGGACAAGGCAATCGAGCATTACAAAGAGGCTTACAGGTACAACCCCAAACTTATATCGACCCTTACCGCAATTGCTTATTGCTACGAGCTGCAGAAAGACTACAAACACGCGCTTGAATGGTATGAGAAATACCTCAAGGTTGCCCGGCCCGGTACGACAGGCTATGAGTTCGCACAGCGTGGGGCGGAATACGCTAAAGGTGAGCTGTTCATGAATGAGAAGAAATAGTAGGATGAAAAGGCTCTGCACCTCGATCATTCTCCTTCTTGCCTGCATCGGAGCAAGATCCCAGGTCATCATAATCAACGACAACGTGCTGACCGGACGTATGAGCGAAATCGGGGCAACGGTCCTGGATTCTCTCACCAACGAGCCCGTGCCGTTCGCCTCGGTGTACATAATCCCTTCCAGGGATACAACCATCACAAACTTCACTCTTTCGGATGCCGAGGGCAAAGCGAAATTGGACGAAGTGCCCTTCGGAAGCTATGTTTTTCACGTAGAGATGATGGGATACAAGCCATTCGTCAAGGAACGCTATTTCCGTGAACGTAATGTAAATATGGGCACCATACTCCTGCAGGTGGACGAGCAGTTCCTGCAGGCGGCTGTGGTAAGTGACGTCGGCAATCCCATCGTCATCAAGCAGGATACGGTGGAATTCAATGCCTCGTCGTTCCGGGTGGGGGCCAACGCAATGCTGAAAGACCTCATTCAGCGCATGCCCGGAATGGAAATCACCGAAGAGGGCAAGGTTAAGTTTAACGGCGAGGAGATAGACAAGCTGACGGTAGGCGGCCGCACGTTCTTTTTCAATGACCAGAGCACGGCGCTTAACAATCTGCCGGCATCCATAGTGGACAAGATACGGGTGATCGACAGGGAGTCAGAAGCGACCCGTGCTTCAGGCCTTCAGGACGGAAGCCGGGAAAAGGTCCTCGACGTCGCTCTGAAGAAGGAATACGAAAAGGGCTGGTTCGGCAATGTCGGCGTCAAAGGCGGCAGCACCCTTGGCGATAAGAATGCGGACAACGAACTGCGTGACGACCGGGGCCTGCTCTGGAGCGGAAATGCACTGGTATCGGCATACTCGGAAAAGGACCAGGTGACGGTCATCGCCAACGGACAGAATATCGATGACTCCAATGCCGTTATATTGGTACTCAGCGACGTTGGACAACGTTCCTCCCAGAACCAGGGCCTTTCCACCGCTGCCCAGTTTGCCGTCAATGCCAACACATCCCGCATCAAGGATGTGGAAACCACCGTGGGCGTCAACTATAAATATGCGGATACTGATTACGGTTCCAGGACCGACAGGACCACCTATCAGGATGACGGAAACCTGAAATCCTCTACCGGGCACAGAGGTAAAACCTATGCCAGCGGACTGTCCGCCAATATGGAATTCGAGAAAGAAGAGGGCAAGGTATGGTTCCACATACGGCCGGATTTCCGCTACAACACGTCTGATTCCAATGAGAGCGGCATGACTGAAACTTTCCGGGAAGGGAGTTTTGTGAACAGGTCGGAGAGATCGTCGCACAGCCTTTCGACGAGGAAATACTCAGGTATCTCTGCCGATGTCGCTTTCCGCGAAATCGGCGGCAAAAAGAACCGTGCCTTTGGTCTATGGATATCTTCCGAGTACAATACCAGTGACGGGGAGAGCCAGGAATCTACCCTTCTTACCACTGCCGTAGGAGACAATTCCAAGGCGATGACATACATTTCCAACGGTTTGTCATATGGCGCGTCCGCCCAAATCAGATATACGGAGCCTCTGGGGGAAAAGTGGTTGCTCTCTGCCATGATGAAATATGACTGGTCCCGAAGCAATACTGTCAGGGATGCTTACGACGCCCCGGGCGCCGTAGGCAGGAACGAGTATTACAGCTCCGAAAGCAAGTCCCTGTCCCAAGAGCAGCAATACGATCTGACCGCACAATACAAGTTCGGGGAACGCAGCTGGATCACTTTGGGAGGCAGAGCCATTGGAATCCTCAATGAAACCTGGTCCAAAAGCTATGGCATATCGGCGACCACGGGCAAAGATGAGTGGAACTGGTACTTTGCGCCCACTTTCCGTTTCCAGCATTCGGCAGGGAATGACAGATTATACGTTTCCGCATTCGGGTACGGCCTTAATCCGTCATCTTCCCAAATGCTCCCTGTGCTGAATATAGGCAATCCCTCCCGCCTCGGACTCGGAAACGTTTATCTGAGGCCCTATTCCACGACGAATTTCAGTACAAACTGGAGCAGGAACAACAGGGAAAAGTTTTCGACACTGATGGCTTATGCCTACGTCGCCTTGAACACCAATCCCATAGTTTACGCACTATGGTACGATGCGGACGGTATCCTGTACTCCATCCCCGTCAATGCTTCCAGACCAAGCGTAAGTTCCATTATGTTCCTGAATTACACGACTCCGCTCGATACCGGGAAGAAATGGTTCCTGACCTTGTCCGGATCGGCCAGATATTCCTCTTCCGTGTCATACCAGGCCCGGACTACGCTTCCCGGACTGGACAAGGAGAGCTTCGATTATTCGGCATTCATGGCCGATTTCTGGGGTGATGCGCAGGGCAACCGCTTCTACGGCGGACAGAGCGGGTTCGGAGAGTACCAGACACAGTCCGTCATAGCTGAGGGCGGCTTCAATCTCAAGTACAACCAGGATAACTATTCCTTCAACGCCGGGGCCAGAACCCAGGGGAACATCGCCCGTTATTCGCTGAATCCCCAGGCCAACCTGAACACGCTTGACACTTATCTGACCGGTGGGGCATCCTATACCACAAAAAGTGAATATGAGTTCAAGTCGGATATTTCCTATGTTTTCTACAAAGGCTATTCGGACGGCTACGGCCAGCCTGAATGGCAGTGGAATGCAGAGGTTTCGAAGAATATAGGCGCCTTCAACCTGAGCGTCAAGGTTCACGACATCCTGAACCAGACGAGGAATCTCACCCACACCGTCACGGCCAACTTCGAAGAAGACTCATATAGGCTCATAATGGGCCGGTACATTCTCTTCGGAGTCAAGTGGAACTTCGGCAAGATGAACGCCACCCACAGCCGGCGAGCCCAGAACGCCGCCCGGAGTATGGCGTTCTGAATATGAGCACCATTCACTGCAACACCGCAGTCAGTTGTAGAATATTAATCCCCGATAAAGCCGGTAATCAGTTTGAAGACTGGTTCATAGCTGTCAAACTTGACAGTCCTGATGTTGTCGGCAGGGGTTCTGCAACCATTCCTCTCACGTAATCGGAAACATCTGGGAACGCCCCATAAGGGAGATCCTGACCGATCCGGCCACCGTGGCACGCTATTCCGAAGTGCCGCGACGCTGCTCAGGATGCCCGTTCCTGAGCCGCTGCAACGGCGGCTGTCGAGCCGCCTCGGAGGGAGGAAACGTCAACCGCTGAAATCAAGCGTCGGCGAAAGTCTTGCCGTCGCTTAGAGTAACCCGGAGTCTGGTGTACTCCGAGTGGAAATCATGCTTTAAACGGGCAATGTAGCGGGCGCATTCCCATTTGCACATGGGAAGGTCGTGCAGCAGGCAGTTCCCACAGGTCTCCGGAGTCGTTGCGGGAACCTCCGTCTGGGCGAGTATCCACTCGAGGCACTCGATGGTGAGCCTTCGCATGTCCTCCACGGAGTAGGCGCCAGTCATGATGATATACATGCCCGTCAGGCACCCCATCGGCCCCACATACACCACGTCGTCCTTGACCCGGGAGTTACGGAACCACGTAGCCATGAGGTGCTCCATACTGTGCATGGCTGCCGGGGCCACCGCCGGCTCCTTGTTGGGCTCGGTGATGCGCAGGTCGAACGTAGTGAATCCCTTGTCAACACGCGACACGTAGATGCCGGGCTTCAGATGGGTATGATCGATCGTAAAGCTTTGAATTACTTCCATATGTCATGAACTAAAGGGCCGGGAGAACCTTCTCCATCTGTATGCCGCGGGAACCTTTGACGAGGATGGCGGTACCGGAGACAGGGTGCTCCGAAAGCCATGCTGCAAGGGTGGCGGAATCGGGGAACAACGGGAGGTCCAATCCCTTGGCAGACAGCGCCTTGCCGAACTCCTCCCCCACCAGGACGGCGGGGATGCCGGAAGCGCGCAGCTGCTCCACCACCTTCACGTGCTCGGCAACGGATTCGGCTCCGAGTTCGCGCATGTCGCCCAGCAGCGCAAGCTTTACCGGAGCATGCATGGCGGCAAAGTTCTCCAGGGCGGCGCGCATCGACGAAGGATTGGCGTTATACGCATCCACTATGAGCGTATTCCGCTCCGTGCGTACCATCTGCGAGCGCTGGTTGGCGGGAGCGTATGCCTCGACGGCAGCTATAGCCTCGGAACGCGGGACTCCGAAATAATCCCCTATGGCAAGAGCTGCAAGCACGTTGGTGGCGTTGTAGGCACCTACCAGCTGGGTATGCACGCATGCTTCGCCGAGCCGCAGGCCCAGGAACGGAGCCTCAGGGGTCGTCGGCAGCAGCTCCGCCTTCTGATACTTGAGGCCGTAGCCGAAGAAATGGCAAGGAAGACCCTCCGCCATTCCACGCAGGTCGGCGTCGTCTTCGTTGATGAAGATGACGCTCCCCTCCCTTGCGCCCAGCCAGCGGTACAGTGCACCCTTTGCCTGCTTCACGCCCTCGAAGGAGCCGAAGCCCAGCAGGTGAGCACGCCCGACGTTGGTAATCAGTCCGTAGTCGGGCTGCGATACTCGGACCAGTTTCTCTATGTCGTCGGGATGGTTTGCGCCCATCTCGATGACTGCGATCTCCGTCTCCGGCGTTATGGACAGGAGACTCAGAGGCACGCCGATGTCGTTGTTAAGGTTGCCCTGGGTGGCCGTAACGCGGTATTTGCGGGCCAGTACGGCGGCTATAAGGTTCTTGGTGGTAGTCTTGCCGTTTGTGCCGGTAAGGCCGATTACAGGCAGCTTTCCGTCCCTTACATGGGTGCGGTGCCAGATTGCCAGATCGCGCAGAGTTGTCTGGGGATCGGCGACGCGGATAAAGCGCGGATCGTCAGGAAGATTGGCATCTTCATTCACGACAGCCCATGCGGCGCCGTTTTCCAGCGCTTTGGCTGCAAACGCATTACCGTCGAAATTCTCTCCCCGCAGCGCGAAGAACACCTCTCCGCCCTTGATTGCCCGGCTGTCGGTCGTCACCCGATAACCGCAGCCGCAATATTTTTCGTACAAATTCTTCATTTCGTTCCGGTACTGCCAAATCCGCCGACGCCGCGGTTGGAATCGGCGAGGACGTCGGCCTCCTCCCACTCGATGACTTCGTGCCTGGCGAGCACCAGCTGGGCCACGCGCTCCCCTCTTTCCACCACGAAATCCTCGGAGGAAAGATTGACCAGGATCACGCACACCTCGCCGCGGTAGTCGGCGTCGATGGTTCCCGGCGCATTCAGCACCGTGATACCCTTCTTGGCCGCCAGCCCGCTGCGGGGGCGCACCTGCACCTCGTATCCGGCCGGGATCTCGAGGAACAGGCCGGTGGGCACCATTGCACGCCCGAGCGGCTTCAGAACTATGGGTTCGGCGTTGTTGGCGCGTACATCCATGCCCGCCGAAAACTCGGTGGCGTATCGGGGCAACTCATTGGAGCTGCGGTTGATTACCCTGACCTTCGTCATGCGGCGACTTTCTTCTTCTGGGGGTCCTTGAACAGGATGGCGAACAGGATGCCCACAACGCAAGCGTAGCCTGCGAAGATGAACCAGGCATTCGGCCATGAAGGCACAGCAGCCTTGTATACGGTGGCGTCAACGACTGCGCCGGCGGCAAGGGTGCCGATGGTGGCGCCGAAGCCGTTGGTCATCATCATGAACAGGCCCTGGGCGCTGGAACGGATGTCCTCGGCGGCGTTCTGCTCGACATAAAGCGATCCGGAAATATTGAAGAAGTCAAAGGCAAAGCCGTAAACGATGCAGCTCAGAACGAACAGAAGAACTCCGGGCATCGCAGGGTTTCCGAGGCCGAAGAAACCGAACCTGAGCACCCATGCAAACATGGCGATCAGCATAACTTTCTTGATGCCGAACTTCTTCATTGCAAACGGTATGAGAAGGATACACAGCGTCTCGGAAGCCTGCGATATGGCTATAAGCGCATTGGAGTTCTTGACGGCGAAGGTGTCTGCCAGCGAAGGATCGGCGGCAAACGAGCTCAGGAAGGTGTTGGCATAGCCGTTGGTAATCTGCAGGGACGCGCCCAGCAGCATGGAGAAGATGAAGAAGACGGCAAACTGACCGTCCTTGAACAGGGTGAAAGCCTTGAGTCCGAAGGCCTCGGCCAGGGACTCGTTCTTCTTGGTCTTGTCGATGGGGCATGCCGGCATGGTGAGGGCATAACCGCAGAGAATCAGCGACAGCACTCCGGAAGAGATGAGCTGGGTGTAGCTGTCCTGCATGCGGACACCTCCGATGGGGAGGAAATTGGTGAGCAGCATGCTGCAGATGAAACCGATGGTTCCGAACACACGGATGGGCGGGAAATCCTTCACGGGATCCATGCCTTCCTTGGCCATGGCGTTGTAAGACACCGAGTTGACCAGGGCGATGGTGGGCATGAAGAAAGCCACGCTGATGCTGTAGAGGATGAACAGGGGGGCGAACTGAACCGCTCCGCCGGCAGTCATGCAATAGAAGCCTGCGCCTGCCATCGAGAGGCCGGCGATGCCGTGGCAGAGCGAAAGCACCTTCTGCGCCTCCATCTTCTTGTCGGCAAGAATGCCCATGAGGGTTGGCATGAAGATGGAAACGATGCCCTGCATGGCAAAGAACCATTTGATTTGGGAACCCAGGCCGATGTTGCCGAGATAACGGCCGAGCGACGTAAGATATGCGCCCCAGACGGCGAATTCCAGGAATAGCATCAAGACGAGCTTGAGCGTGATGGGTTTTATCTTCTGCATAGTATGGAGTGTTATTATTGCCTTAGTCTTACAAATGTACGAAAAAATCCGTACTTTTGCAGCATAAAGAAGGGTTAGATGTTCAAATTCGTCCGCACATCCAAAGACACAGCATCCTCCGCCCGGACCGGCGTGCTCCATACCGGCCACGGCGAGATACGCACGCCGGTTTTCATGCCGGTGGGCACAGTTGGATCCGTCAAGGGCGTGTACCACAGGGACCTCAAGGACGACATAAAGGCCGAGATAATCCTTGGCAATACCTACCACCTTTACCTGCGTCCCGGGCTCGACATACTTCGCGCCGCAGGCGGTCTGCATCAGTTCGAGAACTGGGACCGCCCCATCCTGACCGACAGCGGCGGTTTCCAGGTCTTCAGCCTGGCCACGATCCGCAAGATCACCCCTGAAGGCTGCAAGTTCCAGTCGCATATCGACGGCTCCCGCCACATGTTCACGCCCGAGAACAACGTGGACACCCAGCGCATCATCGGCGCCGACATCATGATGGCGCTCGACGAGTGCTGCCCCGGCGACGCCGACCGCCAGTACGCAGCCAAGTCATTGAAACTCACCCAGGGCTGGCTGGAACGCTACGCCGCTCGATTCAGGGAAACTGAGCCTCTGTACGGATACGGACAGACCTTCTTCCCCATCATCCAGGGGTGCACATATCCCGACCTGAGGGTGGAAGCGGCCGAGCACGCGCTGCAGTTCGCTGAGGCCGGAATCGCCATAGGCGGACTGGCTGTCGGCGAACCCACCGAGGTGATGTACGAAATGCTCGAGACGCTCGACCCGGTAATCCCGCAGGACAAGGCCCGCTACCTCATGGGCGTGGGCACGCCAGCCAACATCCTGGAAGGCATAGCCCGCGGCGTGGACATGTTCGACTGCGTGATGCCCACACGTAACGGCCGCAACGGCATGCTGTTCACATGGGACGGCATCATGAACATGCGCAACGCAAAGTGGGCGGAGGACTTCTCCCCCATCGACCCGAAAGGCACGTCTTTTGTGGACAAAACCTACTCGCGCGCATACCTGCACCACCTGTTCATCGCCGGCGAGATGTTTGCGGCAATGCTTGCCAGCGAGCATAATCTGGCATTCTACCTCGACCTCGTGCGCCAGGCACGGGAGCACATCGAGGCTGGTGATTTCGCTTCCTGGAAAGACGCGGCGGTGCGCCGCCTGACGCAAAGACTGTAATGGACCTGAAGCCGAAAATACTGGACCGCTACATAATGAAGAAGTTCCTCACGACCTTCTTCATCGCATTGCTTATCATCATCCTGATAGTCATTATATTCGACATATCGGAGAAGATTGAGAAGTTCGTCGAGCACGAGGTGCCGCTGCAGTCCATCATCTTCGACTACTACATCAACTTCATCCCGTACTTCATAAACCTGTATTCCCCTTTGTTCGTGTTCATTACGGCGGTGTTCTTCACCTCCCGCATGGCTGCGAATTCGGAGATTATCGCCATCCTTTCGAGCGGGGTGAGCTACAGGCGCATGATGGTTCCGTACATGGTCTCCGCCGCGCTCATCGCGCTGTTCTCGCTCGGACTCAACCTCTATGTCATCCCCAGGGCCAACGCCGTACGCGTGCCGTTCGAAACCAAATACGTGGACCAGAACTACACCAAGTACAGCCGCAACAACGTCCACTACCAGATTGCCCCGGGACAGTTCGTATACGTGCAGGCCTTCAGCGCCTACAACAACACGGCCTACAAGTTCACCCTCGAGACCATCGAGGAAGGGCGCATGGTATCGAAGGTGACGGCAGAATCCGCGGTATGGGACAGCACCCTCGACGGATGGCACCTGAGGCGCTACTTCATCCGCGACTATTCTAAGGGCCTCCAGGACAAGGTGCGTTGCGGCGACCAGCTCGACACGGTTATTGCGCTGAAACTGAGCGACTTCTACCGCAACCAGAAGACGGTGGAGACGCTCACCCACAAAGACCTTCAGACGCTCATCGACACGCAGAACATGCGCGGCGACGCCAACGTGATGTATGCCCAGATCGAGAAGAACCGCCGCATGACACTCCCCTTCTCCGCGTTCATCCTGACCATAATGGCGGTGGCCCTGACCAGCCAGAAAAGAAGAGG
Source organism: Bacteroidales bacterium (assembly GCA_016288775.1). GTDB lineage: Bacteria > Bacteroidota > Bacteroidia > Bacteroidales > UBA932 > Cryptobacteroides. The sequence goes on from JAEELG010000115.1 coordinate 20,022, forward strand.
AGGCATAGGATTCAACCTCGCACTGGGTATCGGCCTTGCCTTCCTCTACATTCTGTTCCTGAAGTTCAGCGAAATGTTCGTGTTTACCGGAACGCTGCCGGCGGGACTGGCCCTGTGGCTGCCGAACTTCGTCTATATCATTATCGCGGCCGTGCTCTACAAGCTGGCCCCGAAATAGCCGCTATCTGCGGTGCCTGCGGGATTTCCTGCGTCCCTTGAAGAACTTGCTGTATACCGCGAACGCGGCGAGGGCGACTATGAACACAGCCACCACCACCATCGTCATACCGCTGGCGTTCTCGCCCTTCACGCGGCTCCACATGGCCACGAGTTCGGGTGTCCTGTCGCCCCAGTCGTGCTCCTGCGTGCTGCGCTCTATGTCGGCCTTGTCGGGATAGAGCACGGGATTCACACACACAGATTCGGCTCCCGGACCGAAGAAATAGCTCAGGTCGATGGGGTCGTATTTCTCGTCGGTGAAAGCCTCGAGCACCTCGGGGGCGCCGCTCACTGACACATATCCGGTCACGTCCACGTTGCGGATAACGATGTCGGGACGGCTCATGAAATTGATCCAGTACTTGGCGGCGGTGATGTTCTGGGCGAACTTGGGAATCACCCAGCCGTCGAACCAGACTGCGAATCCTTCGCGGGGCAGCGAGTAACGAAGGTCCACGCCCATCTCCTCGGCTTCCTCGATGGCCCAAACCGCGTCGCCGCTCCAGTTCAGGCTCAGCCAACCGCGCTCCTGTGTCATCTGGTCCTTTCCGAAATCGGCCTCCCAGCCAGCCACGAGCGGCCTGACTTGCTTCATGTAGGCTTCCACAGCCTCCAGCGATTCGTCGGAAGAATCGTTCATCAGCTCGTCGAGGGTAACCTTGCCAGAAGCCACGTCGTCCCTGCGGAGATAGATGATGATCTGCGAGAAAACGTCGCGGGGAGAGTCCTTGATGAATATCTTGTCGGCGAACTTGGGATTGCGTATCACGTCCCAGGTGGACGCCTCCTCTGCGGTGACGTACTTGGCGTTGTAAAGTATGCCGGTGGTGCCCCACATATAGCCGACGGCATAGTCGTTGGCGTTGAAAGCTCCGCCGCTCATCTTGTTGAAACGGTCCCTGACGTACGGAGACAGGTTGTCGTCGATGTAATTGGGGGTGTCGCCGAAATCCCTGTCTATGGGCAGCAACAGGTGGTTCTGAAGCATGCGCTCGATGATATAGTCGGAAGGACAGAGCACGTCGAAGTCTTCGTGCCCCTTCTCGACCTTGGAGAGCATGGTTTCGTTGACGTCGAAAGTCTGGTAGATGACGCGGATATTCCGGCCGGTCTGTTCCTGATACCACTGTTCGAACTCGGGAATCACCGACTCGTCGATGTAGTCGGACCAGTTGTACACCTTCAGGATTTGGTCACGGTCCTGCATGCAGGCGCAAAGCATGGAAGCCGCAGCCAGGAAGACTAGGAATCTTTTCATTTGCTGTATTTTTTCTTGGTTTTCTCCTGGCGTACGTTAATGACTATCAGGAGGATAAGGACAATCAGGAATATAAGTGTCATGAGCGGACGCAGCTCGGGGGTAAGACCGCCCTTGCGCGCGTCGGCGTAGATGTAGGTAGAGAGGGTGTCAAGACCTATGGTTCCGCGGGTGAAGAAGGTCACGGCGAAGTCGTCGAGCGACATGGTGAACGCCAGGATGAAACCGGAAACCATGCCGGGACGGAGCTCCGGAACGAGCACCTTCCACAGGGCCTTGGCGGGCGTTGCGCCCAGGTCGAGGGCGGCCTCGTAGATGTTGGGATTCATCTGCGAGAGCTTCGGGAGCACGCTGAGCACCACATACGGGGTGCAGAACGTTATGTGTGCGAGCACCACGGTGGCGTACCCCTGGGAAACCTTCAGGAACACGAAGAGCAGGAACAGCGACACACCGGTGATGATGTCAGGGTTGATCATCGGGATGTTGTTGAGCAGCTGCATCGTCTGCTTCTTGCGGCCCTTCAGGTTATGGATGCCGATGGCGGCCACCGTTCCAAGAAGGGTGGATACGGCCGCAGCGATGAGGGCGATCAGGATGGTGTTGATGACCGCCGAAGTAAGCGCAGAACCGCCGTTCATCCCGCCCGTAAACAGATTGGCGTAGAGCTTGGTGGAGAATCCTGTCCAGCTGCCCAGCACCCTCGACTCGGTGAACGAGAAGATCGCTATGAACAGCAGCGGGGCGTAAAGCAGCGCCAGCAGGAAATACAGGTAAGCTTTTGCGAGAACTTTTTTCATTATATGAGCCCTCCTTCGGCTTCGGCCTGTTTGTTATCCCCCATGAGCGAGGTCAAACCAATGATTATCAACATGATGAACGCAAGTGCGGCGCCGTAGTTCCACATCGAGGAATTGATGTTTTCCTGGATGATGGTACCGAAGAGCTTGATCTTGTTGTTGGTGAGGAACTCGGATATGGCGAAGGTGCTCACGGTAGGCATGAACACCATCAGCACGCCGCTCATCACGCCGGGCATGGAGAGAGGCACCGTAACCTTCCAGAATACCTTCCAGGGGGTGGCGCCCAGGTCTTCGGCGGCCTCGGCGTAGGAGCTGTCCATCTTCATCAGGATGTTGTAGATGGGATAGATCATGAACGGAATATAGTCGTACACCATACCGAAGAGCAGGGTGCCCTTTCCGAGGGTGAATCCGAGCATGTTGAAGAGTTCCGCCGTGGCCAGAGTACGCATGAGGGCGTTGATCCACATGGGCATGATAAAGAGCATCACCGTGACCGCGCTCCGGTTGAGTTTGCGGTTGGACAGTATCCAAGCCGCAGGGTATCCCAACAGGATGCAGATCAGGGTGTTCTCCAAAGCCACCTCAATCGAAAGCGCAAATGTCTGCAGGGAGTCTGAATCCGTGAAAAAACGGGTGATGTTCGAGAGCGTGAAATGCCCCGCCCCGTCCTGGAACGCATACAATACGATCAGCAGGAGGGGCAGCACCACGAACACCACCATGAAGATGAAGTACGGGAGGCTCCAGGTACTCCTCTTAACCATTGCTTCTGCTCAGTTTGATGGCTCCGAAGGCAATGTCGATGCCCACGAGGTCGCCCTTGTCCCAGATATCGTTGGTATCCACCCAGATATGGTCGCCGTCGTCGGTGAGGATGGTGAGGTGGTAATGATCGCCCTTGTAGAGCAGGAAATGGACTTCGCCTGCCAGACGGCCGTCGTCCTGGTGGTCCAGGAGTTCGACCTTGTCGAAATCGACTTCGGCCACGAGTTCGTCGCCTTCGGCGCAGCCCTCGGGAACCTTGCACTCCCAGTGGCGGCCGAGCATCTCGATGTGCTCGGCGTCGGACACCCTGGCCTTGAAGGTGTTGCAGGTACGCTCCTTGTGCATTACCTGAATGTCGTTGGGACGTATCAGGAGGCCGACTTCGGAGCCTGGCTCGAAGGCGTTGTAGTCCTGCACCATGAGCTCATAGCCCGTGTCGGTCTCCACGAACATCTCGTAATGGACGCCTTTGAAGATGCATGACTTGACCTTGCCGCTGAACTGGGAGCCCTCCAGATGGTTCATGATGTAGACGTCCTCGGGGCGCACCACAACGTCAACGGGAACGTTCTCGCCGAAGCCTTCGTCGACGCAGTCGAACTCGTGCCCCATGAACTCCACCTTGCGGTCGCAGATCATGGTGCCGTTGAGGATGGTGGAATCGCCGATGAAGTCTGCGACGAACGAGTTGCAGGGTTCGTTGTAGATGTCGGTCGGAGTGCCTATCTGCTGTATCTTTCCCTCGTTCAGGACAACTATGGTGTCGGAGAGCGTAAGGGCCTCTTCCTGGTCGTGCGTGACATAGATGAAGGTGATACCCATCTTGCGGTGTATCTCCTTGAGTTCCATCTGCATATCCTTGCGCATCTTGAGGTCGAGTGCAGCCAGCGGCTCGTCGAGCAGGAGCACCTTGGGATAGTTCACAAGGGCGCGTGCTATGGCCACTCTCTGCTGCTGTCCGCCGGAGAGCGAATCGACGGAGCGGTCCTCGTAGTCGGTCATGGAAACCATCTTCAGCATCTTCTTCACGCGGACCTCGGTTTCCTTGGGCGGAACCTTCTGGAGCTTGAGTCCGAACGCTATGTTATCGTAGACGTCGAGATGCGGGAAAAGGGCGTAACACTGGAACACGGTGTTCAGCGGACGCTCGTACGGAGGGATGCCGGAAATGTCCTTGCCCTCAAGCAGGATCTTGCCCTCGTCGGGGGCTATGAAACCGGCAATCTGGCGGAGCAGCGTGGTCTTGCCGCATCCGGAAGGGCCGAGAAGGGTGACGAACTCTCCCCTGCGCACATAGAAATTGATATCGTCCAGCACCTTTACGCCGCCGAACGACTTGCTGAGGTGCTGAATATCGATGATATAGTCCTTTGCCATCCTTTAAAGCGAAAGAAAAGTGAAGTTTACCTTGACACCGGCCATGGCCGTAAAAGCGTTCATACCCCAGTCCCAGCCGAGGGCGCCATGAACCTGCAACCACTCGAGAGGATGGTAATGCGCCGCTGCGCCCGCATTCAGGCCGTAGAGACCTCCGCGGGTGTATATGTTGCTCACCAGCTGGCAGTCGAACTTCTCCGACGGCGCGTAGGACACGCGCGGACGGAAAGTGTTGCCACGCAGGAATTCGCAAGGGGCCTCCTCGTCGTCGAAGTCGACGTCGGCGATGTTGTACCAGTCGAAGCCTATCGTAAAGTCGCCCAACTCAACCTGTTGCGCGAGCGCGACCAACCATTCGAAACCGCCGTCGGGACGCTGTACCGCAGAGGCCGACCACATGTTGGCGAAGGGGCCGAAGCCGCCGTCGTACTTGAGCGAATAGGCAAAAAGCCCGCTGGCGAACGGACGCTCGCCAAAGGGAGATGTAACCATCTGCAGATACAGGGTGTTGTCCTCGTTGAAGGAGTAGCCCGCCTTTGCTCCCCACTGATAGCTGGGGAGGTTGTACCAGAGGTTCGACACCAGCAAGGGACTCTCTCCGGCCAGCATATAGTCCACATCGACGTCCCAGGCGTCGTATTCGAAGCCGCCGGATGCGATGCAGTCCTTGCCGAGGGTGAAAGACCAGTTGCCGAAACTGAAATCGACGGTGGCTATGTCAAGCCAGTTGTTGGTGTTGGAATGGAGTGTTGACGTGTACAGCGCCGCCGGATCGAGCGAGAGCCAGTGGTTGCTTACAGTGAATGAAACGTTGTCGGAAAGAGCCCCTTCCACAAGCGTGTAGATTGAAGTGTTGCCGAATGAATACCCGCTCGAAGCGTCGCCGCCGGTTTGCGGCTGAGTACTGAACCAGGGATTGAAGTCAAAACGCGGGATAACCTGGAATTCGGCATACCTGCCGTTTTCCTCAGCCTCTTGCGAATGCGCAAGGAAGCATGGCAGCAAAGCTGCGAAGAACAAAAGCAGTTTCTTCATTTCTGCACATAAAAAGGGTTTTAGTTAAACTTCAGACGACAAAGGTACTAATTATTTGATGAAATCAAATCGTATACAAATTATTTAATAATAGAAAAATTTGTTTATCTTTGTACGATTATACTTAAGGTGGGACGGTCTGCCGCGGCGTGAAGCCGAGGAAAGTCCGGACAGAACAGGGCGCCCCGCTGCGGAAAGCGCAGGTGGGGGTAACCTCACGGAGGCCGTAACAGAGAACGACCGCCCGCAAGGGCAAGGGTGAAAACGCGAGGCAAGAGCTCACGACGCAGTGCAGCGATGCAATGCGGGTACGGCACCGGGGTCTGCAAGACCAAATATACTGACAGTTGAGGGCTGCCCGCCTGATGTCAGGGGGTAGGTTGCGTAGATAAATGGCAGAGTGAAACAGAAACCGGCTTACGGTTCCACCTTTTTTGAGAACGAAAGAACACATAAAAACTATATGCCAGTCAAAAACGAGTTTGACGTCATAGTTATCGGCGGCGGTATTACCGGAGCCGGCACTGCGCGCGATTGCGCGATGCGCGGGCTGAAGGTGCTCCTGATAGAGCGCAACGATATCGCAACCGGAGCCACGGGGCGCAACCACGGCCTACTCCACTCCGGAGCCCGATATGCCGTCAAAGACAGCGAATCCGCGGAGGAATGCATCAGGGAGAACAAGATTCTCCGTGAGATAGCATCCAATTGCGTGGAAGACACGGGCGGACTTTTCATTACCCTTCCGGAAGACGAAGAGTCGGGCTACGGCCTGGATTACCAGTCAAAGTTCCTCGAAGCCTGCACCAAAGCCGGCATCGAGGCCAGGGCCATTTCCCCCAAGGAAGCCATCGAGATGGAGCCTTCCGTCAACCCTGCACTCATAGGCGCCGTGGTGGTTCCTGACGGTTCCGTGGATCCGTTCCGACTCTGCGCCGCCAACGTCACCGACGCCGCGATGCACGGGGCAAAGGTCCTGGTTTACACTGAGTTCCTCGATTTCCTCCGCGAAGGCGACACCATCCTGGGTGTGAAGGTGCTCGACACCCGCACCGGGCAGAAAGCCGAATACCGCGCCCCCGTCACAGTGAACGCGGCCGGCATCTGGGGCCACGGGGTGGCGGAAAAGGCCGGCGTCCATATCGGCATGTATCCCGCCAAGGGAGCTCTCCTGGTCTTCGGCCACAGGGTCAACAACGTAGTCATCAACCGCTGCCGCAAGTCCGCGGACGGCGACATCCTGGTGCCCGGCGACTCCGTCACCGTGATAGGCACTACATCCACCAAGGTTCCTTTCGAGGAGTGCGACCACATGGAGGTCACTCCCGACGAGGTGCGCCTGCTGCTCCGCGAGGGCTGCGCCCTGTGCCCCGCCCTTGCCGACACCCGCATTCTGCGCGCCTACGCCGGAGTCCGCCCGCTCGTCGCCGACGATTCCGATCCCACCGGCCGAAGCATCAGCCGCGGCATCGTGTGTCTCGACCACGAGACCCGCGACGGGCTCAAGGGTTTCGTGAGCATCACCGGCGGCAAACTGATGACCTACCGCCTCATGGCCGAACTCGCCACCGACACCGTGTGCCGCAAGCTCGGTGTGAACAAGACCTGCAACACCGCCCACACTCCCCTTCCGGGCTCCATGGACGGACGCATCGAAACGGTGAGCAAGCGCTTCGAAGGCGGAGCCACCGCAGGGCAGAAGGGCGCCGCGGGCCGCCAGGGCGACCTGGTGGGCAAGATACGCTTCGAGTCCGAAGAAGACAGGAAACTTATCTGCGAGTGCGAGAACGTCACGCTCGCCGAAATCAAATACGCCGTGCGCGAACTCGGCGTCCGCAACCTGGGAGACCTTCGCCGCCGCACCCGCGTGGGCATGGGCACCTGCCAGGGAACCTTCTGCATACGCAAGGCCGCAAAGGCCCTTGCCGAAGCGCTGGGGCAGCCCGAGCTCGCCGACAAACTGGCGGCCGATTACCTCGACGAGCGCTGGAAAGGCATGCGCGCCGTAGGCTGGGGCGACACGCTCCGCGAAATGGAGTTCATGCAGCGCGTTTACAAATCCGGAAAACCCTATTCGTATGATGAAGTTTGATGTTATCGTCATCGGCGGCGGGCTTGCCGGAATGACGGCCGCCGAGGCTCTGCAGTCCGCGGGGCTCAAATGCGCGGTGATTGCCGAGGGTTTATCTCTTCACAACGCTCCCAGGAACGCGTTCCGCGCCGCAGGCGGCACCCTGCTCGCAGGCGACCGCGTGACCGGAGGCGACTTCGACGGCGACAGGCTCGTCCGCGTGCACACCGAGAAGCTCGGCGACGTGGCGCTGGAGGCCGGCGCCTTCGTGCTCGCCACAGGCAAATACTTCTCAAAGGGCATCGTGGCCGATATGGACAAGGTGTATGAGCCTCTGTTCGGGCTCGACGTCGAATACGACGCCGACCGCAGCGGATGGTTCGACCCGTCCTTCGCCGCTCCCCAGCGTTTCCTCGAATTCGGCGTGAAGGCCGAGGACGGACGCGCACTCAAGGACGGCAAGCCCCTTGCCAACGTATATCCCGCCGGCGAGGTTCTGGCAGGAATCTGCGGAGCCCAGGGCGATGCAACTGAAACTATCAGGAAGAGCGGGCTCGACGCCGCCGACGCAATAAGGAGGGCCAGGTAATGCAAGAGAGAAACATAAGCGCAAACAACTTCGAGCAGTGCCAGAAGTGCTCCATCTGCGAGACCGTGTGTCCCGTGATGGCCAACAACCCCGCCTATGCCGGCCCCAAGCGCTCCGGCCCCGACGGCGAGCGCTACCGCCTGAAGAACGGAATCTTCTTCGAGGATTCGCTCAAATACTGCCTCAACTGCAAACGCTGCGAGGTCGCCTGCCCGTCCGGAGTCCGCGTGGCCGACCTTATCCAGCAGGCCCGCATCGACTACGGGCGCAAGCTGCCCAAACTTCGCGACACCATGCTGGCCAGCACGGACCAGGTGGGTCCGCTGGCAAGCGCCTTCGCGCCGATAGCGAACTTCTCGCTCGGCCTGGCGCCGGTCAAGGGCGTGATGCACCTCGCCCTCGGCGTCGACAGGCACCGCACCCTGCCCAAGTATGCCTCCGAGACCTTCGTCCGCTGGTTCAAGAAGAATGCGGAGGACAAGCAGGCTCAGTACTCAAAGCATATCAGTTACTACCACGGATGCTATGCCAACTACAATTACCCGCAGCTCGGCAAGGACTTCGTGGCGGTGATGAACGCCTTCGGATATGGCGTGCACCTGATCGAGGGCGAGCGCTGCTGCGGCGTGGCCAAGATCGCCAACGGCATGATCGAAGCCGCCACGCGTGACGCGCGCACCAACGTCGACCTTTTCCGCGAATCCGTCAAGGCGGGCCGCGAGATCGTGACCGTATCCACCACCTGCACCATGACTCTCCTGGAGGAGTACCCGACCCTGCTTAAAGTCGGCAACGACCAGGTCAGGGACCATATCCACCTCGTGGAGCGTTTCCTCTGGAAGGCAATCGCTTCCGGCGAGGTGAAACCCGTGTGGAAGGAAGACTGGAAGGCGCGCGCCGCCTACCACTGCCCCTGCCACCAGGAGCGCCTCGGGCTCGGCATCTTCACAATGGAACTCATGAAGATGATTCCGGGCATGGAACTCACAGAACTGGAGAGCAACTGCTGCGGCATCGCCGGCACCTACGGATTCAAGAAAGAGAATTACAAGGTGTCGCAGGCCATCGGCAAGCCTCTGTTCGACGACATCGCCGCCGCAGCGCCCGAATTCGTGGTGTGCGAATGCGAGACCTGCAAATGGCAGATAGAAATGTCCACGGGCGTGCCCGTGAAAAACCCCGTGAGTATCCTGGCCGACGCCCTCGACCTGGATAAAACGGCGATATTGAACAAACCAACCAAATAATCATTTATTACTTCTTTTATCAACAATTTTAACAAATGATGAACACAAAACTATTTGCTGCAATCGCCGCTGCGTTCCTCTTCCTGGGGACCTCTGCTCCGTTTGCCGCCGCTTCCACCACACAGGAAGCCGCTCCTCAGCAGCAGATCCAGGTTTCTGGTACTGTTGTTGACGCACAAGGGCAGCCCGTCCCCGGTGCCAGTGTCATCGTCAAAGGTACCACCAACGGTACGATGACCGACACCCAGGGCCGATTCACCCTCAGGGTCGCCCCTGGTGCAACTCTCGAAATCTCCTGCATCGGCTACGCCACCCAGGATGTTGCCGCCAGGGAGAACCTCCGCGTCCTCCTTAAGGACGATGCCGAACTCCTCGAAGAGACTGTCGTTGTCGGTTACGGCGCACAGAAGAAGGTCAACCTGACCGGTGCCGTTACCTCCGTCAACGTTGACAAGGCCCTGGAAGGCCGTCCCATTCCCGACGTGGCCCGTGGTCTGCAGGGTATGGCTCCCGGTCTGAATGTGCGTATTGGTTCCACTGAAGTTGGTTCCGACGCCATTCTCCGCATCCGTGGCCAGCGCGGTTCCATCGAAGGTTCCTCCGCTCCCCTTATCCTGTTGGACAACGTGGAGATCCCTTCCCTGAACCTCGTAAATCCCGATGACGTTGAGTCCGTCTCCATCCTGAAGGATGCCGCCTCCGCTTCCATCTACGGTGCAAAGGCTGCATTCGGCGTTATCCTGATCACCACCAAGAAGGGATCCAAGGAAGCCGACCGCGTGAATATCACCTATTCCGGCAATATGGCTTTCCAGAGCATGGCCAAGGATTATGAGATGGCCGACGTCGAGGCTCTCCACTACTGGGTGGAATCCGCCGAGCGTACCGGCAACTACAACCCTGTCGGAGCTTTCTGGCTCATCGACCGTGCCGGTTACAACGCTTCCGTCGCATGGAAGGAGAGATACGGAAACGGCAAGCTCGATCCCGACTCCCCCATGACCTACGGACGTGACTGGTATGTCGACGGCTCCGGCCGCAAGATCGGTATCCGTACCTACGATCCTTACTATTACAACGTGCGCAAGTCCGCTCCTTCGATGACCCACAACATCTCCGTTGCCGGCAGCAAGGGGCGCACCGACTACAACATCAGCCTTGGTTACCTTGACCAGAAGGGTCTGATGAAGAACACTGACTATGACTTCTATCGCCGTTACAACGCCAACGTCCGCGTCAATACCAAGATCAATGACTGGCTCGCTGTCCACGGCGGAATGATGATGACCAACGCCACCAAGTCATGGGCTCTGTCCACCACCTCCACCACCGCTGACCAATGGTACTACCTCTTCCGTTGGGCCGCCAACTACCCGCTGGTTTCCCAGGACGAGAACGGAAACAACCTCCGTACCATGGCCTATGAGACTTCCATCGCGCATCAGGCAAAGACCAAGACCCTCTACCAGAGCGTGAACGTGGGTACCACCATCACCCCGCTGAAGAACTGGAACATCAATATTGACTACACCTACGCCAATAACAACGACCAGACCTTCAAGCCCGGTTTCACCATCTACGGTGCCAACACCTGGGCCGCCGCCAAGCCGCTCACCAAGAACGGCGCCACCTATACCGTGGCCAACGAGTGGAACGAGTACAACGGCCTGGGTTCCCAGATCACCGCTTACGGTCTGCCGGTGGAACTCTACCAGCCTTCTTCCTACAACATGATCAACCAGGATTCCGGCACTTCCCAGCGTCAGACCTGGAACATCACTTCCTCCTATGACCTCAAGCTCGGCCAGAGCATGTTCAACTTCCTCCTCGGTTCCAACATCGTGAGTTACGACTACACCTATGTATGGGCCCAGAAGAAGGACCTCATGGACATCAACAACCCTCAGTTCCCTCTGGCAACCGGTACCGAGACCGTCAGCGGTAACAACACCTGGAGCTCCACCGTCGGTTTCTTCGGCCGTGTGAACTACAACCTCAAGGAGCGTTACCTCCTGGAGGCCAACCTCCGTTACGACGGATCCTCCAAGTTCCCCACCGCCCTTAAGTGGCGCTGGTTCCCTTCCTTCTCCGCCGGCTGGCGCGTGACCGAAGAGCCCTGGATGGTTAACGTCAAGGACGTCCTCTCCTCCCTCAAGCTCCGCGCTTCCTGGGGTATGATCGGCGACCAGACCGTCGCATCTTCCCTCTACATTCCTCTGATGAGTGCCCAGACCACTTACTGGATGCACAGCAATGTGAAGGATTCCGCTTATGCCACTCCCGGTCTGGTGGCCTCCGACATTACCTGGCAGGACATCATCACCACGGACTTCGGCGTAGACTTCTCCCTGTTCAACCAGGTGAACGTTTCCTTCGACTGGTATCAGCGTGACACCAAGAACATGATAGTTCCTATGGAAGGAATGGGTTACAACGTGGGTGCAACCGCTCCCAAGGGCAACTATGGTAACCTGAGGACCCGTGGTTGGGAACTCGAGGTCAGCTACGGCAAGACCTTCTCCAACGGCCTCAGCGTTTCCGCTACCGCCACCCTCGCCGACGCCCAGACCGTCATCACCAAGTACGGAGAGAACGCCCAGTCAGTCAACAGCTGGTACAACGGAAAGGTTGACGGCGAAATCTGGGGTTACCGGGTAGACCGCCTCTTCCAGAACGAAGACTTTGCATACGATGCAGACGGCAACCTTATCAAGCAGGCCGACAAGTACGGCAACTACTACCAGTATGCCGACGGCAAGAACTACGCTACCCAGGGCAAGATCGCTAACGGCAGTCTCATTTCCGGTCCTGGTGACGTTAAGTTCATCGACCTTGACGGTGACGGCGTGATCTCCAATGGTGAACAGCTCATCGGCTTCTACGACAAGGACAATACCGACAACGAGGAACTCTGGGGCAAGCCCCGCTACGGCGACCTCGACGTCATCGGTAACACCACTCCCCGTTACGAGTACGGTTTCCGCGTAGACCTTGACTTCAAGGGCTTCGACTTCTCCGTATTCCTGCAGGGTATCGGCAAGCGCGACATGCTTGGATCCTCCTGGACCTCCATCCCCGGCTTCAGCTCCGGTGACGGTGGTATGGCCGCAACCTTCGCCAACGACTTCTGGTATGAAACCAAGGACGCAAGCGGCAAGGTTATCGACTCCAACTATAACGCCTTCTATCCCAGGGCAGCCCACTGTGGCCGCAGCCTCATCTTCAACATGGTGCCCAGCGACCGCTATCTCCTGAACATGGCATACCTCCGCGTCAAGAACATCACCCTGGGTTACACCATTCCCAGCAAGATCACCCGCAACATCAACATGCAGAGGGCTCGCGTGTATGTTTCCCTGGAGAACTTCCTCACCTTCGACCATCTGAATGGCCTGCCTATCGACCCGGAAGAAATCGCCGGTTACTCCTCCTTCAACAGCAGCAACTACAACTCCAGCTTTGCCGGTGTTGGAGCTCCTGCTTACAAGAGTGCCTCCTTCGGCGTTCAGGTTACCTTCTAATTTAGCATAAGCATATGAAAAAGTATATCAATATCCTTTTTGCCGCAGCTCTTGCTCTTGTTCTCTCCGGATGCCAGGAATTCCTTACCAGGGACAACCTGACCTCGCTGGATGACGTTACTTATTGGAGATCCGAGCAAAACATCCGCCTGTTCGTGAACGGTGCGTATGGAAACTACTTCAGCGGCTATTCCGACAGCTGGGGCCAGACAAACGCCCCCGGCGTGTACTCTGCCGGTGAGTATAGCGATGACTATACCTCCTCCGGTGTGCAGCGCAACATCCTGCTCTCCGTCCCTGCAGACAACTGGTACCGTGCCGAGTCCACCCCCTACCGTGGCGTGTGGCTTGCCCGTCGTGCCGGTTCCGCATGGAACTTCGCATATGTCCGTAAATGGAACCTCCTCATTAACCGTCTGGAAGGCATGAAGGAAGGCAACTACCTCACCGAAGAGGAATACAACCACTGGATGGGTGTCGCCCGTTTCCTCCGTGGCTGGGAATACAGCCGCCTGGTGCTCAGCTTCGGCGACGTTCCTTACTTTGACAAGGAAGTTGCTTCCGACGACATGGACACCCAGTTCAAGGCCCGCGACCCTCGTTCCGAGGTCATGAACAAGTGCCTCGAGGACTTCCAGTTCGCAATGAACAACGTGCGTGAGAGCGACGGCCAGAACTACATCAACAAGTATGTGGTCGGCACCATCGCTTCCCGTTGCATGCTGTACGAAGGTACCTGGTACATCTACCACAAGAATGACGAGGCCATGAAGACCTCCAAGGACATCGACGCCAACGCCAAGAAGTTCCTTGAGGCCGCCCGTGACTTTGCCGGCGTGGTTGTCAATTCCGGCAAATTCGGCTTCGACACCGACTTCCGCACCCTGTTCGGAACCCTCTACAAGACTCCGACCAGCAAGGAAATCATCCTTTACCGCGAATACAACAAGAGCGTGAATTCCTACGCACAGCACTGCATCGCCTCCTATTCCGGCGGTAACGGCGGTTACGAGAGCCAGATCACTTCCGGTAACCTCTCCACCCTGAAGGCATGGCTCTGCAACGACGGCAAGCCTTATTCCAGCTCCACCGTCGAAGGCGCAGACAGCTGGAGGATGCAGGACATGGTCAAGACCCGTGACCCTCGCTTCGAGGCTTCCTTCGTCGACGAGCCCGTCCTTTCCGGTCCTACCGGACTCTATTCCGAGAAGTTCATCGACCGTATCGGCGTGCAGTATGCATACAACGGCAAGACCTGCCCTCCCTGCTACGCTTCCGATACCAACGAGAACGGTTATCCCTGCGTCCGTTACGCCGAGACCGTGCTGAACTGGATCGAGGCAAAGGCTGAGCTGGCCGACCACTTCGGCGGCGCCGCCGTCACCCAGGACGACCTGGACAAGTCGGTCAACGCCATCCGTCTGCGTCCTCTGGACGACACCGCAAAGGCAAAGGGCGTCAAGCAGACCGCTCCTCTCAAGCTGGGTGCAATTCCTGACGATCCCGCACGTACCGGTGATCCTATCAAGACCACCCTCGGTTACAAGACCGCTGGCGCAACCTCCCCGCTGCTGTGGGAGATCCGCCGCGAGCGCCGTATGGAGTTCTTCCTGGAGCAGTATCGTCCTCAGGATATCCGTCGTTGGGGCCAGCTTGAGCTCATGCTCATCGCCAACAACCCGGATCTGGGCGTCGGTGGCTGGGTAGAACTTGACCTCGCCGCAACTCTCACCGCCGAGCAGGCAGCCGATCTCCCCGGCAACCGTAAGGCACAGACCACCAACCTCCTGAAGACCAAGGCCAATGTTGGTTACAACCTCCTGACCAAGGGCAACTTCGACATCGTGGCCGTCTATCCTATCGCCGGCAAGAACGGCGACGGCACCATCAAGCTTGGTGACGCCAAGTACTGGGACAAGGATGTCACCGACGTGTCCGTGATGCGCGGTTTCCTCCGTCCCCAGAAGATCCAGGACCGCGACGCACGTAACGTGGACGTCCGCAACTACCTGGAGCCTATCTGCACCGACGTTATGAATCAGTATGCAGAAAAGGGATACGAGATCAAGCAGAACCCTGGTTGGGAATAGATTATTCTGAATGTATTATGGGGGAGGGGTCAAAATGGGCCCTCCCCCTTTTTTAAAAGAGCCAATGAAAAAGTGTTTCATATCCCTTTGCACATTCTGCCTGATGGCGGTGAACGCCGGGGCACAATCTGCACAGGCCGAATTCGAGGCTACGCTGCCGGATAGCGTCAAATATGTAATACCGGCATTCGGACCGGGCAGCATATTATACAAAGACGGCGGTTTTTCCCGCGGCTCCTTTAACATCTGCACCCTGGACAACACGCTCCGTTACATAGATACCGACCAGTCCGAAAAGGTCCTTGCCGACCCGTCCCAGGTAGAGAGCGTTTCCATTTCCAACGTTCTTTTCCTGCACGTAAACAACATGTATCTGGGCGTAGTGAAAGACTTCGGCGAAGTACTGCTGTGCGTAGAAAAACGCCTTGTTTTCGACGACCGAAAAACGGGTGCGTACGGCACATCATCGGCCACAACCAGCATCCGTACCGTAGGTACTTCCACCGAGGGCGGATCCACATTCCGTTTCTCCAAAGTGAAGTACGAAGTAAAAGAGAGTCCCTATCTTTACAAAAAGAAACGCATATATGTGCCTTCAAAGAAGACACTCGTCAAGCTGTTTCCGGACAAAAAGGCCGATATAGAAGCCTATGTTCAGGAAAGCCGCGTGGATTTCTCCGATTTCCGTCAGGTGGAGGCGTTGTTGGAAAAGATTCGATGAATCAGTTGGCTTCGGCCAGCAGATCGTAATCGTCAGCGTCGACGATGCTGACGTTCAGATAGGAGCCGATGAGTTTTTCATCGGCTTCTTTTATTTGTGCCAGTATCTCGCCGTCCACCTCGGGACTCTCGTACTGGCTGCGGCAGACGAGCCGCCCGTCCACGATATCGTCCACAAGCACATGCTCGGTGGTGCCGATACGGGAGCGGTTGAAAGAAAGGGATATCTCCGCCTGAAGCGACATGAGGGCGTCGAGGCGGCGGCGCTTCTCCTCCTCGGGAACGTCGTCCGCGAGATGCTGCGCGCCCCAGGTGCCCTCCTCCTCGGAATAGCAGAATGCGCCCAGACGCTCGAAACGGGCTTCGCGCACGAAGTCGAGAAGTTCGTTAAACTCCGCATCCCCTTCTCCGGGATGCCCCACGATCATGGTGGTGCGCAGGACGACGCCAGGAACGCGTTCACGGAGCGTCCTGATGAGCTTCCGCGTCCATGCCGAGTCTACGTGGCGGTGCATGTTGTCCAGCACCTTGTCGCTGATGTGCTGGAGGGGGATGTCGAGGTATTTGCAGACCTTGGGATTGTTTGCCATCTGGTCAAGCACGTCCTCCGGGAAGTCTGCTGGATAAGAATAATGGATGCGCAGGCGCTCCACGCCAGGGATGTCTGAGAGGCGCTGAAGCAGTTCTGCAAGGGCCCTGTATCCGTAGAGGTCGAGCCCGTAAAACGTGGTGTCCTGAGCGATGAGGATAAGCTCGCTGACGCCTTCCGACACCAGCTGCCGCGCCTCGGTCTCCAGGTCCTCCATGGGAACGGATTTGTGGGCACCGCGGATGAAAGGAATGGCGCAGTAGGAGCAACGGCGGTCGCAGCCCTCAGAGATTTTCAGGTATGCATAACCGCGCCTCGCTTCCTGACGGCGGGCCGTAAAACGCGAAGGCGGCGCGCCGAGGTATCTGAGTATGGGATTAAGGTCGCGGGCGCCGAACCAGGCATCCACTTCGGGAATGAGTCCGGGCATTTCGGCAGCGTAGCGCTGCGACAGGCAGCCGAACACCACCAGCTTGTCCGCCTCTCCCCTCTTTTTGGCCTCTGCACCCTCTAAAACGGCCTGTATCGACTCTTCCTTGGCGTCGCCTATGAATCCGCAGGTATTGTACAACAAGTAGTCTACAGGGCCTTTTTCGGCCACAACGAAATCATCTGCCGGCAATGCTGCCAGCAGATGTTCGGTGTCGACGCTGTTCTTGGAACAGCCCAGGGTTATGACCTTAAGCCTCTTCAACCTGTTTCTCGCGGTCCTCGTCGGTCACGAAGTCGAACGAGGCGTATTTTTCGATTTCCGAATACCAGTCGAGGACCTTCTTCATATGCGAAACATAGAAGCGGTCGGCATCGTAATCGGGAATGGCCTTGGCGAAGAAAGCCTGGATGGCTGCGGGAGCGTCCTTGGAAGTAGGGACAGCGGTGCCGGCGTCGGCGGTCTTCTTCATTGCCGTGAATACTTCGGCCATGCGAAGTTCGCCTTCAGAGGTAAAGATGGCTATGTCGGCAAGGGTTGAAATCTTGCTGTGGGAATCGAACATGGTGCGTTTCTTATCGGCCAGGGACTCGGCTATGGCGCCGTTGCGGGCCTGGGCAAGATAAAGATAAAGGCCGCGCTGCCCGGATACGGACAGGATTTTGGCCAGATCAGTCTTCATAATCTCTTTAAAAATTTGTCAATCTTTTTATCCAACGCTTCCGTCGTGGAAGAGTTGCGTATGGTATAATCAATCTTTTCAGGGTCAAAGCTTTGCAGGCTGTCACGCTCTGCCGCTCTGGGGTTTCTTGCCACCCTGCGGGCGCGCCCGGCGGTTACCAGCAGCACGCTGTCGTAAAGGCCGTCGAAAACGGGCTTCTGCAGCATAATTGCAGACTCTACGAACGCCAGTTCCGCGGTTTGACGCTCCTTCCATTCGATCAGGTCTGCGGCCAGCAGCGGATAGACCATGGCCTCCAGTTTCGCGCGCAGGGATGCATCAGCAAAGATTCGACCGAGTTCCGCAAACGGTATCCCGAGTTCGCGCTCTATATCGGTCTTGAGCCCCGGGACGCTCTCGTACAGCGCTTTGCATCTGGAATCGCAGTCATACACCGGGTATCCCCTGGCTTCCAGTTTCCTGCACACGGTTGACTTGCCACCACCGATGGGCCCGGTCACAAGGACGGTATTCACTGCGCGTCCTCCCTGACCATGCAGTCAAACACCTCCGGCTCGAGGCGCCAGTCTATCACGTACTGGGGCAGATTCTCGCAGTGTGCAACACAACGGCCCGATACGGAACTAGCAAAGTCCCTGTAGTCCACGTAAAAGCGCGTTGTCTCCAGCGGATTGCCTTTGGACGGGAACTGGCAGCGGAATACGGCCAGCGCGGTGGACGGATATGCCGAGAATGTCACTCCGGGAGGAACGTTCCGGACTTCGACCTTGACGTCGGAACGTATCTCCACGAAACGGGCCACGTCAAGCGACCAGGTGACCTCCTTCTCAGAAATCCTAAGGCCCTGCGGCTGAACCAGCTTGACCACACCGCTAGCGCTCTTTGTCAAATCATTGAAACTCAGCGACTTGGTGAGAACGGCATCGATTGTGGCAAGACGCGAGTCATCGCCGTAAACGGTTACAGAATCGGGACGGAGCTGCATGGGCCCGGCAGCCATGTACTGCGGCTTGAAAGAAGCCGAATAGACGGCTTTCACCGGCACGGTCCTGCAGTTCTCGGGCGCGAACTCGAAGGTGTAGTTCTGGTTGAGGAAAGTGAGCAGCGTAACGCCCTCGCCGAATATGTCGGAGGCGTATTTGGCCATCTCGGCTGCGGAGACCACGTAACGGTCATCGCCTGACCAGACCAGGTCCTCGGCGTGTATGTCCACGGTGATGTCGCGGCCGTCGTGCTTGAGACGCAGCAGGCGGAAGCCGGTGGCCGAGCAGCGTGCGCTTACGGTCACGGCTTCGCGGGCTGTCTCCGCGCGTCCTTTGATGCCGCTATGGGCGACAACCGACATGTACACCACCCCCGCATATTCCTGCGAAAGGTTGTGTACCAGCCAGATGCTCGCCGAGAGCAGCAGGCACAGGATGAACTGGGTCCAGCGCTTCAAGGATTACTTCTGGTATTCGTCTTTCTTCTCTTCCTTGGCGGGCTTTTCCTCGGCCTTGGGAGCGGGTTTCTCTTCGGGCCTCACCACGGCATTGGGGTCGGCCTGCACGGAAGACTTGTCGACACGGAGTTTCACGTCGCCGTCAACCCTCAGAAGGAGGTAGCGCTCGTTCTCCTTGACTTCGGCCACGGTGCCGTAGATACCACCGGCAGTGACCACCTTGTCACCCTTCTTGAGGCCCTTGCGGAATTCCTCGAGTTTCTTCTGCTCCTTGCGCTGGGGCCTGATCATGAAAAGCCACATAACCGCAAAGATAAGGATAAGCATGATCCACATCATGCCGCCACCACCCTGGCCGGCGGCGGGTGCCGCAGCCTGAAGTGCGAAAATAAGAATGTTGTTCATAATAAAGCGTTATTTTTTGTTTATCAGTTTATCCAATACTCCGTTCACGAATGCGCGGCTCTCCGGGGTGCTGTAATACTTGGAGATTTCCACGAATTCGTTTATGGTCGTGCGATAGTCGATGCTGGGGAAGGCGTCCGCCTCGGCCAGGCCGCAGATGATGAGGGCCAGGTCGGTGGCGCAGATGCGGCCGGTATCCCATTTGGGGGTGACGTCCGAGACCATCTGATAGTAACGGTCGTAGTTGCGGCACGCAGTCTTCAGCAGGTTGAACACGAATGCGCGGTCGCTGTCCTTGCCTTCGGAACCGGGCATCTCGCTCATGAACAGCTCGGGAAGCGCCCACGGCTTGCCTTTGCCTATGCTCTCCATAGTGCGGCAGCACCAGCTGAGTGCGTATTCGAGTTCATCGTTCCAGTAGATGGAAATGTCCTCCAGGATGTCTTCCAGTTCGGGGTTGTCGGGGAATTCCTCTTCGTAGATACGGGAGAATAGGGCCGCGTCTTCGGCAAGGGACGAACCGGGCGATGCCAGATACTCCTTGAACCATTCGCGGCTGCGTATGCTGTCGTACAGGTGCCTGAGGAACATGTCGTCGTTCTCCCAGGAGAGCTTTTTCTTCTTGACCAGCTTGTTGAAATCGGGATCGCCAGCGAACAGCGGGGCGACGGCGTTCTCGGCGAACTTCATGTTGGGGTTCAGTTCCTCCTCGGTAGGGTTGAACTTGCTGCGGGCGGCCTCGATGCGGGCCCTGGCCTCTTCAGTGAGGGGTGCGGCTACCGCCAGCAGGAACAGATAAAGATCCCTCGTGGCCTCACAGGAGCTCTGGAGCTCGTGCTCTGCGTCAGCCAAAGACATGGACGGATTCTCGACACGCGAATAAACGGCTTTGAATGCCTTTATTCTGAGGATTCTTCTGTTCAGCATAGATTTCAAACAAATTTTCTTGCAAAGATAACACGTAATCTGAGAAAAAATTCTATTTTTGCATAAATCAACACACAATTTTTTAATAGTTAGACTAGTTGTTAGTATGTACAGAGACGAATACGATTCACAATCCTACATGGACCGCACTTCGGAAGACGTGTACTCCAAACCCGTGAGGGCCGGAAAGCGCACTTATTTCTTTGACGTGAAAGCGACAAAGGGCAACAATGACTTTTTCCTGACCATTACGGAAAGCAAGCGTCGCAACAACCCCGACGGGACTTATGCATACGACAAGCACAAGATCTTCCTGTACAAGGAGGATTTTGAAAAGTTCAAAGAGGGTCTTGACGAAGCAATCACTTACATCAAGGACACCTGCTTCCATGGGGAAATTCCCGTGCGCAATCAGGACAGCGTAGAATTCGAAGACCTTTAGTGATACTACTCAGGAACATAGAAATCGACGGGACCTCCCGTGACGTACTCATTCACAAGGGCGTGATTTCCCGGATAGCGCCCTCCGGAAGCAGCCTGGAGTGGAATCTGGCTGGCGACGTGGAGATGATGGATTGCAGCGGCAAGGTCGCAGTCCCCGGCTTCATCAACATGCATACCCATGCCGGCATGACGCTCATGCGCGGCGTGGGCGAAGACATGGTCTTCCAGGACTGGATCCGCAACATCTGGGCAATCGAAGAGAAATTCGACGCCGACTTCGTATACTGGAGCACCAAGGTGGCCTGCATCGAGATGCTCCGCACCGGCACCACCACTTTCAACGACCAGTACTGGTTCTTCCCTTCCGCCCACCAGGCCGCAAGCGAAATGGGCGTGCGGCACGCCATGGGCTACGACATGATCGACCGCGGCGACCCCGCCGAAGCCGAGCGCGAGAAGGAGCAGTGTACCCGATGGTATGAGCGCAGCCGCGATTTCGCCAAAGGCGGCGGCATTTACCAGCTGGCCTTCCATGCCATTTATTCCGTCAGCGAGGACCTCATCAAGTGGACCTCCGACTTCGCCAAGAAGCATGGCCTCAACCTTCACATCCACCTTTCCGAAACACTGAAGGAAGTGGAGGACTGCAAGGCGGCCCACGGCGGTCTCACCCCCGTGGAATACCTTGACGAACTGGGCGTCCTGGGCCCCGACCTTCTTGCCGCCCACACCCTGTGGCTAAGCCCGCACGACATAGAGTTGCTGGCGGCCCGCGGCGTCCACTGCGTCCACAACATCAACTCCAACGCCAAGCTCTCGTCGGGCTACAGGTTCCTCTACAACGAGATGCGAGACGCCGGCATCAACATATGCCTGGGTACGGACGGATGCGCTTCCTCCAACAACCTCGACATGCTGGAGGCGATGAAAACTTCCGCCCTGTTCCAGAAAGCATGGCGCAACGACCCCAAGGCCATGCCGCTGGAGGAACTGATTACCATGGCAACTGCGAACGGCGCCAAAGCGCTTAAACTCAACACCGGCCGCCTCGAAGAAGGGGCAATGGCCGACCTCAGCATAGTCGACACCGACAATTCCTTCTTCCTCTCCCCCGGCTCGTTCCTGGCCAATTTCATCTATTCCGCCCATTCCGACTGCATCGATTCCGTTATTTGCGGAGGCAAGTTCGTGATGCGGCACCGCGAAATCGAAGGCGAGAAGGAAATACTGGAAGAAGCACGGAAACAAATAACCAGAATGCTATAACACTATGGACGAAAGAGCAGCAAGAATCAACCACGCAGCGAGATACATCAAATCTTGCATCGGACCGGAGGTCCCGAAGATCGGCATCGTTCTGGGCAGCGGCCTTGGCAAACTTGCCGAGCAGATCAAGGATCCAGTCATCATCCCCTACAAGGAAGTTCCTGAATTCCCGATGTCAACTGCCGTCGGACACAAGGGCAACTTTATCTATGGCGACCTCGGAGGCAAGAAAGTCATTGCCATGCAGGGGCGCCTTCACTATTATGAAGGCTACCCCATGGAACTCGTCACCCTGGGCGTCCGCGTAATGAAGACCCTGGGCATTGAATTCCTGTTCGTTTCCAACGCCGCCGGAGGCACCAACATCGAGTACCACGTGGGCGACCTGGTGATCATCAAGGACCACATCAACATGATGCCCAATCCGCTCATCGGCCCCAATCTCGAGGAATTCGGTCCCCGCTTCCCCGATATGACATGCGCCTATGACCTTGAGCTCCAGCAGCTTGCCGAAAGGCTCGGAATCCAGATGGGTATCAATCTGAAGAAGGGCGTTTACTTCGGCAGCACGGGCCCGACCTACGAGACTCCCGCCGAAATCCGCTTCTTCCGCGAAGTCGGAGCGGACCTTGTGGGCATGTCCACCATTCCAGAGGTCATCGTGGCCCGCCACTGCGGCATCCGCGTCTTCGGCATGTCCGTCGTGACCAACGAAGCCAACAGCCGCAACGTTCCCCGCAACTTCAACGACGGCGACGACGTCGTCAAGCAGGCCGGAATCGCCGCCGACTTCATGTCGGAGCTCTTCCGCCGCATGATCGAGGAACTGTAGCTATTTGTCCTTCCAGACTTTTAGATACTGCTGGAGAGCCCACATCTCATCGCGATAGCGAGCCGCCGCGGGGAAATCGAGATCCGCGGCGGATTTTTTCATCCGTGCGCGGTCTTCGGCAATCATCTTTTCTATCTGGGCACGCGACATGGAGCGGATGACGGGGTCCTGAAGTACGGCGGCGAGGTCGGCACGCACGAAACCGTCATCGTAGGCGGCTCCCTTTTCGCGAACAGCGTCGTGGCCGAAGCCGACAACGACGTTCCCGCGTCCGAGGTCGGAAGGATTGGGCACGTAGACAGGCGCGTCGTAGGAGTTTGCCGCGGAAACGCGCCCCGTAGTGCCGCCGGCAAGCTTTCCGTACACCGGTTTCACGCCTCCTAGTTCGGAGGCAAGGGCGTTGCTGCGGGTTTCGACCTGACGCGGCGTGATGCCGTGCATCTTGTTGTATGCTATCTGCTTGGAACGCCGGCGCTCGGTTTCGCGTATGGTCTGCTCCATGGAAGGAGTGATACTATCGGCGTACATTATAACGAGCCCGTGGATGTTGCGGGCGGCGCGGCCCGCTGTCTGAGTAAGCGCTCGGCCAGTCCTTAAGAAGCCCTCCTTGTCGGCGTCCAGTATCGCCACCAGCGATACGGAGGGGATATCGAGCCCCTCGCGGAGCAGGTTAACACCCACCAGCACGTCAAAGAGGCCGTGCTTGAAGTCTTCGATTATCTCCACGCGCTCGGTGGTGTCCACGTCGGAGTGTATGTATCGGACGCGTATGCCTATGCGCCGCAGGTACTCGTCAAGCTCCTCTGCCATGCGCTTGGTAAGGGTGGTGACCAGCACGCGCTCGTCGTCCTCGGCACGCTTGCGTATCTCCTCCACCAGGTCGTCCACCTGTCCCTCCACCGGACGCACCTCGATGGGCGGGTCCAGCAGGCCGGTGGGACGCACCACCTGCTCCACCACAAGGCCTCCTGACTTCTCCAGTTCGTAATCGGCGGGGGTGGCGCTCACGTACACCGTCTGCCCCGTAAGTGCTTCGAACTCATCGAATTTGAGGGGACGGTTGTCGGACGCGGCGGGAAGGCGGAATCCGTACTCCACCAGCACGCTCTTGCGGGAGTGGTCGCCGCCGTACATGGCGCGCACCTGCGGCAGCGTCACGTGGCTCTCGTCGATGAAAGTGATGAAGTCCTTGGGGAAATAATCCAGCAGACAGAAGGGGCGCTCCCCCTCCTTGCGGCCGTCGAAGTAGCGGGAGTAGTTCTCGATTCCGGGGCAGTAGCCCATTTCCTTTATCATCTCCAGGTCGTACTCGACGCGCTGCTTGAGGCGCTTGGCCTCCAGATTCTTGTCGATGGACTCGAAGAATGCGATCTGCTTCACCAGGTCGTCCTGGATGGCGCTCACGGCCGCAATGGAGCGTTCGCGAGTGGTGACGAAGTTCGTCGCCGGGCAGATGCTCACACGGTCGATTTCTTCGATGTGCGCGCCTGTGACGGGGTCGATGAGGCTGAGGCCGTCCACCTCGTCGCCGAAGAACTCTATGCGCACGGCTTCGTCGGCTCCGCCCAGGAATACGTCGATGATGTCGCCGTGCACGCGGAAGGTTCCGCGCTTGAAATCCGTCTCGGTGCGGCTGTAGAGGGCGTCCACAAGCTTGTACAGCAGGCCAGTGAGGGTGCGCCTCTCCCCTTTCGACACCTCGATGGTCTGAGCGTGGAAGTCCTCCGGATTGCCTATGCCGTACAGACAGCTTACGCTGGAGACCACGATTACGTCGCGACGGCCGCTCATCAGCGCGGAGGCCGCGGAAAGCCGCAGCTTTTCGATCTGGTCGTTGATGCTCAGGTCTTTCTCGATATAGGTGTCAGTGGTAGGGATGTACGCCTCAGGCTGGTAATAGTCGTAATAGGAGACGAAATACTCCACCGCGTTGTGCGGGAAGAAGGATTTGAACTCGCCGTAGAGCTGCGCCGCGAGCGTCTTGTTGTGGCTGAGAATCAGCGCAGGGCGTTGCAGACGCTCGATTACGCCGGCCATCGTGAAGGTCTTGCCGGAGCCGGTCACGCCCAGCAGGGTGACGTCGCTCACGCCTTCGCGCAGAGCCGCGCAGAGGCCGTCGATAGCCTCCGGCTGGTCGCCGGCAGGCTTGTATTCGGATTCGAGGACAAATTTCATTTTACGTCGCGAATATACGCATTCTTTTGTTATATTTGTCGTATGAAAACTTTCGAACGTAAAGTGGGTACGGTTTCCAGAGGAATCAGGTGCCCCATCATCCGCCAGGGCGACAATCTCGCCGAAATCGCAGTCAACAGTGTTCTTGAAGCCTCCCGTGACGAAGGCTTTCCCCTGCATGACCGCGACGTCATCGCAATAACCGAATCGGTGGTCGCACGCTCCCAGGGCAACTACGCAAAGATCGGCGACATAGCGGCTGACGTTCGAGCCAAGACCGGCGGCGGCACGGTGGGCGTTATCTTTCCCATCCTTTCCCGCAACCGTTTCGCCATCTGCCTCCGCGGCATAGCCGGAGGATGCAAAAAGGTGGTTCTCATGCTGAGCTACCCCTCCGACGAAGTGGGCAACGCCCTGGTCAGCTGGGACCAGGTGGACGATGCAGGAGTCAACCCTTATTCCGACGTACTTGACGAGCAGCGCTACCGCAGCCTTTTCGGGTCCAATCCCCACGAGTTCACCGGTGTGGACTACGTTTCCTACTACCGCGAAATCATAGAGCAGAGCGGCGCCGAAGCGCAGATTGTCTTCGCCAACCGGCCCAAGACCATACTCGAATACACAGACACCGTTATCGCCTGCGACATACACACCCGCAAGCGCACTAAGAGGATACTCCGCGACGCCGGCGCCCGCGTGGTACTCGGACTCGACGACATACTCAACGCTCCCGTGAGCGGCAGCGGATTCAATGAGAAATACGGACTGCTCGGCTCCAACAAGGCAACTGAAGAGACCGTCAAGCTCTTCCCCAACGAGTGCCGCGCCCTTGTACTCGAGGTCCAGAAACGCATACTCGAAGCCACCGGCAAACACGTGGAGGTAATGGTCTACGGCGACGGAGCCTTCAAGGACCCCCAGGGCAAGATTTGGGAGCTCGCTGATCCCGTGGTCTCCCCCGGCTTCACCGACGGTCTTATCGGCACGCCCAACGAGCTCAAGCTCAAATATCTGGCCGACAACGACTTCGCCGCCCTAAGCGGAGAGGCGCTGCGCGATGCCATTTCCGCATCCATCAAGGCCAAGGACGCCGACCTCAAGGGCCGCATGGTATCCGAGGGCACCACGCCCCGCCAGCTCACCGACCTCATCGGTTCGCTCTGCGACCTTACATCCGGCTCCGGCGACAAGGGTACGCCCATCGTTCTGGTACAGGGTTATTTCGACAATTACACAACGGCGTGATAGAAGAGGCCCGCAAGATAGCACTCGCTGCACTGGAGGGAGAGACCCGTTATGACGGTTCCCCCTTTATCTCGCATGCCGACGGGGTGGCAGATATCGTAACGCGCGAAATCGGCCTGCCGGAGACTTGCGCCGCGGCGGTGTATCTGCACGAAGCCACCCGCACCCACAAGGATGTGGATATCAGCGCATTCCCGCAGGAAGTGCTGATGATGGTCGACGGGCTCAACAAGATTTCCACCATCAAGCCCAAGGATACGAGCCTTGAGGCTGAAAAGTACAAGAAACTGATAGTCAGCTTCTGCACCGACCCACGCGTGAGCGTGATCAAGATCGCCGACCGCCTCGAGGTGATGCGCCATCTGGACATGTTCCCCAAGATGTCCCGCGACCAGAAGCTGCTGGAAACAATGATGCTCTACATGCCGCTGGCCCACCAGCTCGGCCTGTACAACATCAACAGCGAACTCGGCAACATTTATTTCAGCCACGCAGAGCCTGAGCAGTACCGGGCCATCACCAACAAACTCAGGGCTACCGAGAAAGACCGCGACCGCATAATGCAGGAGTTCATCGAGCCCCTCAAGAAGAAGCTCTCCGACGCCGGCATCAGCTACAAGCTGAAGGTGCGCACCAAGAGCGCATGGTCGATATGGCGCAAGATGCAGGTGCAGAATGTGCCGTTCGAGGGTGTGTACGACGTGTTCGCTATCCGCTTCATCATCGACTGCGAGCCCGACCCCGTGCTCGAGAAGGACCTGTGCTGGAAGGTTTACTCCTACGTTACCGAGGAATACGAGGCCGACACCAAACGCCTCCGCGACTGGATTACCACGCCACGCCCGAGCGGATACGAGTCCCTGCATATCACGGTCAAGAACAAGCGCGGCAGCTATCTGGAGGTGCAGATCCGCACCGTCCGGATGGATGAAGAGGCCGAAAACGGTCACGCCGCCCACTGGGCATACAAGGGCATCAAGCACGAAGCGTCCACCGACCGCTGGCTGCAGAGCGTGCGCGACGCCCTCGAGCACCCCTTCGACGCCAAGCCGGAGGACCTCCCCGCACCCCCCAGCAAGGAGATATTCGTTTTCACCCCCACCGGCGAGCTTCGCATGCTTGCGGCAGGTGCCTCGGTGCTGGACTTTGCATTCAACATCCATTCAGGCCTGGGCGCACGGTGCATAGGCGGCCGCGTCAACGGCAAGGCCGTGCAGATCAAGGAAAAGCTCAAGACCGGCGACACGGTGGAGATCATCACCCGCAAGGACCAGAAGCCCAGCCGCGACTGGCTGAACTGGGTGGTGTCGTCAAAGGCGCGCAGCAAGATCAAGCTCGAGCTCGACGCCGAGGAGCGCAAAAAGGCCACAGAGGGGCGCGAGCTGCTTGAACGCCGCCTCAAGAACTGGAAGCTGGAGTTCCCCGACGGCATGCAGACCGAGTACATGAAGGCCCACAAATACAGCTCAGTACTCTCCTTCATGGCGGCCATCGCCAACGGCGAAATCGACGTCAACGACATAAAGGCCTACATTCTCGAAAAGGCCGGCGGGACCAGGGAGGATGTGCCGCAGGACCACGCAATCAAGGAAAGGCACCTTCAGTACGAAGGCAACGGCGAGGACATCCTGGTGCTCAACGCAAAGAACGTCAAGGGCCTGGACTACAAGATGGCGGCATGCTGCAACCCGGTCTTCGGCGACGACGTGTTCGGATTCGTCACCCGCAGCGCCGGCATCAAGATACACCGTATCTCCTGCCCCAACGCGGCACGCCTCATCGAGAAGTACCCGTACCGCATCCAGAAGGTGATATGGCAGGACAGCGCATCCGGAGGCAATTTCCAGGTGTGCCTCAACATCACCACTGAAATGGAGCATTCGGTACTGACGTCTATCATGAACGTGGTGGGCCAGTTCCGGGCCTCCATACGTTCGTTCACCGTAAACGAGAACCACAGGGCGGGAACAAACGAGATTTCAATGCGCATCCTTGTACCTTCTTCGCTGGAACTGGACAAGGTGATCTCCCAGGTCGGGGCGCTGAAGCAAGTGATAAAGGTTAAGAGACAGTAAGACAGATTGACTATGGCAGAGCAAATCAAATACACCGACGACAACATCATCACCCTCGAAGGAGTCGAGCATATCCGAATGCGTCCCGGCATGTATATCGGGCGCCTCGGAAACGGCAACAACCAGGGAGACGGCATCTATGTGCTGCTGAAGGAGGTCGTCGACAACTCCATCGACGAGTACGCGATGGGCTTCGGAAAGCAGATCCAGATAAACATCGAGAACAACGAAGTGACCGTGCGCGACTATGGGCGCGGCATCCCCCTGGACTCGGTGGTTAAGGCGGTAAGCATCCTGAACACCGGAGGCAAGTTCGACGACAAGGCCTTCAAGAAGTCGGTGGGCCTGAACGGCGTAGGCACCAAGGCCGTGAATGCCCTGAGCGAGCGGTTCTACGTCTGCTCCTACCGCGACGGAGAAAGCTCCTGGGCGAGTTTCGAGCGCGGCGAACTGAAGGACAGCGGAAAGGAGCCCACCAAGGAGAAGAACGGCACGCTGGTGCGCTTCTTCCCCGACACCATGATGTTCGGCGACTTCCATTACAACATGGACTACGTCGAGACCATGGTGAAGAACTATTCGTATCTGAAACGCGGCCTCACCCTTACCCTGAACGGCGTTTCATACAAATCGGAGAACGGCTTGCTCGACCTGGTGAACGAGAACCTCAGCGAGGATCCCCTCTACCCGCCCATCCACCTCGAAGGCGAGGACATTGAAATAGTGCTCAGCCACGGCAACGCCTACGGAGAGAACATCTCTTCCTTCGTGAACGGCCAGAACACGCGCGACGGCGGCACCCATCTGGCGGCCTACCGTGAGGCTATCGCCAAGACCTTCAAGGAGTTCTTCAAGAAGAACTACGAGCCTGCCGACTGTCGCCAGGGCATCGTGGGAGCCATCAGCATACAGATCCAGGAGCCCAACTTCGAAGGCCAGACAAAGACCAAGCTCGGCTCAAACTACATGTGGGAGAAGCAGGTGCGCGACGACAAGGGCGCCCTCCACACCGACATCGGCCCCACCATCCGCAGCTTCGTTAACGACTTCGTGTCCAAGAACCTCGACAACTACCTGCGCATCCACAAGGAGCTGGTGCCCATAATAGAAGACAAGATAAAGGCTTCCCAGCAGGAGCGCGAGGAGATTTCCGGAATCCAGAAGAAGACCCGCGAGCGCAACAAGAAGACCAACGTCTACAACCGCAAGCTGCGCGACTGCCGCTTCCATTTCAGCGACAAGGTGACCGAAAAGACGCAGGAGAATATCGAGAAATCCAGCATCTTCATC
>JAEELG010000116.1 GCA_016288775.1 Bacteroidales bacterium
ACATCCTGCTGCCGGGCTACGACGAGAACGTGCCTCAGGTACACTACACATCAATGAGTCCTGACACGGTGTACTCCTCCGGCACGCGCCACCTGTACATATCTGTGGCCAACGCCGAGCTGATGGAGAACGCTCTTAAATCCGGCAACTGCAAGATCTTCGCGGCCTCCACGGACGGTAAGAAGAGGGTGGAGGTGCCCACCTACAACGTTACCTTCAACGAGGGCGTTGCAGACGTGGTGCTGGACGACGAGATCAAGCTTTCCCTGGGCGAGTGGCACTTCCAGCTGGAGTGGACCGATTACGCCGTGAGCGAAGGCTTCGTCACGAAGCAGTTCCAGGTACAGACTGCCCAGGTGCTCAAGTTCAACGTCTCTGACGATCCCAAGTACCGCAATGACAGCTACGGCGTCATCGCCGCAGTCAAGTACGGCGTGAAGGCCTCTACCGACAACCCCATCCGCTACGAGCTGCGTCCCTTCAAGGATGAGGCCGATTTCAAGGACTTCTCCGATAAGAAGAACGCCTACGCCAACGAGCAGTACAAGGAGATACTGCTGGTATACCGCGGAGCCTTCATAGGCGACAAGCGCTATCCCACCACGGACTCCTCCGGCAGAGTCACCGGTTACACGTACTACAGCGCCGTCAGCAAGAAGACGACGGTGGACGGCAAGAACCACGTTGACAACACCATCACCATCAACAACTGCCTTGACTTCGAAGGCGGCACCATGGCCGTCTATTACGAGGACTACACGAGAGGCGAGGTTCTGGCCAGGCAGTCGCCCATACTGTGCGAGTTCGACGGCGACCTGCTCACCAGCGTGGAGCGCAGCTCCGTGTGGACGGGCAAGGCCGCGCTGACCAAGCTGGAGCAGGGCGACGACTTCTCGCTTATCACCTATAACAAGAACGGCGTACGCACCAACTCCAACTCCACCGCCGATCCCATCACCCTTATCTGGCCCAACGTCTACGGTTACGGCCAGAAACTGGCCGGCATGATTTTCAAGCTTGCCTACGGTCAGTTCGGTGTGATGAAGGACGGCGACAAGGAGATCGGTCGGGTCATCGGTTTCGCCGCCAGTCTTAATCTGAAATTCATGCGCAGCCCCGAGGACGACGATACCGACGAGGGTACCGCCAACTACTTCGGCCGCATGAAGGAGCTGTGGACCGACTGGCGCGGCGCCAGCCTGTATCAGTACGCCTATAACGGCGGCCGGTTCGAGAAGCTGACCAACATCAACATGAACGACTCCGACGAGAGCGGCAAGAACGACAAGGGCGTTGCAGCCTCCGTCATGGTGCCCGACATCCTCTTCGGATGCGGCGCCGGCTTCGTTGGTCTGAACTTCTCTGTCGAACTTACGATCAAGAACATGGTCGAGGGCCTGCCCAACGTAAGCGGCAAGCTGTCGGTCAACACGATAGGGGACTGGCAGTTCGGCCTGCAGGGCTCCTGCAAGCTTGCCAAGTTCAGCATGGAAGCCAAGCTCTCCTTCAAGAGCAAGGACAACATCCCCATCCCCGATGAGATATACTTCTTCATCGGCGGCTTCAAACCCGGCATAAACGTGGACGGCTGCGGCGCCTTCTGGCTGACCGGCCTGGGCGGCGGCATATCCAACATTTACGACACGATCTTTATGACGTCCGGTCTGCCGCCGCTGAAACTGATCCTGGCGGCCAGCTTCAGCATAGTTCAGGTGCTGGACGGCAAGGCAAAGCTGGAGCTGAGTCTTTCCGGATTCAATCTGTCGGCTTCCGACCTTAAGATACTCGATACCATCACCGTCATAAAGAGCATCACGCTCGGACTGCAGTGGTATCCCGATCTGAAACTCCAGGCCAGCATCTACGTAGACCTGTTTGAGAAGACCATCGCGGGCAACGGCTACATAGTGCTGATAGGCAAAAACTACACCGAGTGGGACTTTGAGATGTTCGCCCGGGTCCGCCTGCAGGTTCCCGAATCCATCCCCGTTGTCGGCGGAATGACGCTGCTGGGAATGGACGCCGGAATCGGCACCAAGAAGATCTGGGGCGCCATCACCGCTCTGAGCATCACTCTCGGCATAACCTACTTCTGGGGCGAGAGTGGAGTGCACTTCGGTACCGGCGGCGACTTTGCGCAGCCCAGCTATCCGTCGCTGCTGACCCTCAACGGCTATGACGGCGAGTGCAACGACATCCCCGTCGGCTACGATGAGGAGAACGACCGGATCCTCTACGCCCATATCGGCACCAACTTCGATCCTCCCGTCGGCGCGCAGATCGTCGGCGAGAACGAGCTGAAGCTGCTGGGGGTGCAGGGCGTGTGGTCCAACATCGCCAAGACCAGCCACAAGTTCAATCTGGGTGACTATACCGACGAGAACGCGTCCACCCTGGTGCAGGTGAACTACGCCGCGGACAGCGAGGACCAGGCCCGTACCATAGCCCAGTCCTTCACCGTCAAGGATATCGGCAACAATCCTCTGTCCATGGTCTTCAGCCAGTATCTGCGCAAGCAGGGCGCCGAGGAACCCGACTCCGAGTATGAGGCGTATCTGGCCACTCCCGAGGCTCAGGCTATAATCGCCAACAACGCCGCGGCCAACGCCAACGTGACCTACAACCCCGATACGGGCCTTGGCACCTACGCCTTTACCCTTACCGACAGCGCTCAGTTCAATAAGGACTGGTTCCTGTCCACCGGGACTGCCGCGGCAGACGTGGTCCTTTACAACGTCCACGCCGTTCCCGCGGTTACCAGCGTCAGCGGTGTGAAAAACACGATCCAAATGGGCAACGACACCGTCGACTGCTTCGACATCACCTGGACCGGCCTTAACCTGGACGAGCTTGACAACCTCAGTTTCTACCTGTGTGAGACCTCCGGAGACCCCAACGCGGCCGGCTACGGTATCGGCTCGATAGACGGCGGTATAGGCAACGGCAACGATATATTCCCCATTCCCGCGGATCTGCCCAGCGGCGACTATTACGTCAAGGCCGTTTACTCCAAGGAAGAGCAGGTCAACGGAGTGGTTTGGAGCGATACGCCCATAACCTTCGCCAACCCCGACATGCCCGCCGATATCGGCGCGCCTGCGATTGCGCCCTCCGGCGACCTGAAGTACTCCGTATCCATCCCCGAAACCGCTGACGCCAACACCGACGGCTATATGGTCAGCATCTACGATGAGCAGGGCAATCCCACCCAGTTCGTTGATATGCGTTTTGACAAGGCCGACACCGGCGCCACCGCTTTCAAGGTGGGCG
>JAEELG010000117.1 GCA_016288775.1 Bacteroidales bacterium
CGGCGCTGCGACAGTTTCCGGACCTTTTTAAGGGCCAATAATTAGTACCATTTTAGTACCAAATCACGAAAAATCAGACACAAAAAGTGCCTCCTACATACGTAGAAGGCACTTTTAAGCGGTGCGGAAGGGACTCGAACCCTCGACCTCCGGCGTGACAGGCCGGCATTCTAACCAGCTGAACTACCGCACCAGGTGCGCTGGTTTGCGTCAAACGCGGATGCAAATATACATACTTTTTCGGAATTTGCAATATCCTTTGAATAATTTTGCCGCCAATGAGATTGAAACTAGAATCTCCAGCCGAAGCCAATGTGGGCAAAAGTGGCTATGGGGCCGATTGTGGCCTCGGCAAAGGTGTAGAAATGCTCTCTCCCGAAACGCAATGCAATGGGGGTGATTTCCGGCATGGGGTATATCTCAGTGACGCTTGTAAATCCAAGACCCAGCGCTGAGTAGACGGTGACTTTCCAATTCGGAGACCAGATGAAGCGCGCCTGTGCGGTCAGGGAAGGAACTGGCTTGGATGCCTTCCACCCGGCCTTTTTGCCGTTTCTCAGATTGTATCTTGGCTCACCGGACGGACCAGTTCCGAAGGTGGGGTATTGCATGTATTCAAAATGCTTCCATGAAATGCCGCCCGTAGCGCACAGCTCCCAGTGCGGGCTCAGGCTCCAGACTCCGGTAAGGCTGATCACAGGGCAGAAGGAACCTGAATCCAGCGCCAGCTGGCCCAATTCGGCAAGAGCCATTTCTTCGGCATGGGTAGGCGCCAGGGTCATATGTAGCGGCTGCAGGCCGGTGCCGACTTCTATTGAGAAACGTCCGTCGTATGCATAAGCAGCAGAGCCCCACGCAAGCAGGGCCGCTACAACGAGGATGTGTGCTTTCATAATGCCTGATTCAGCTTAACGGCTATTTCGTGCTCGTAGAGATCGGCAAGGACAGTGTCCTTGGAAGCGTGAAGCCCCTGGGGATCCTCAATACGGATAAACGGTCCCTCAATGTTCCTGATATAGGGGATAACGACCTGGCAGTGGCCGTTGGCATCGGTGGTGCCGAGTTCCGTGAAACTTTGCTCGCCGGCATTGTAAGGCTGACCAAGGATCCGGATGCCCTTTAGGGGCTGGTTGGTCAGACGGTCGAGAACGGAGAAGGACATAGGAGCCTCTCCTCGTTCCTCCTCCATGGCATTCTGAGGCATGCCATAGCAGGCCTGGAACACGAACAGAGCGCCCGTAAGCGACGCTCCCTTAAGAAGATTGTGCAGCCATTTCATATCGCAAATATAATAAATCTGACACATAAATGCCAAATAATGCCAAATCTTGCACGCCCCATGCAAGAAAGAGTGCGAATGATGATTATATTTGTAAAAAAAAAACCGTGAATCCTTTCCTTTTCCGCCTGTTTCGCAACAACGAGACCAAAGTCCACGAACTGAATTACCTGTTCTGGGAATGCACGACCCGCTGCAACTTCCACTGCAGGCATTGCGGCAGTGACTGCTCCATTCTGAGCAAAGAAAGAGACATGCCCCTTGCGGACTTCCTGAATGCGCTCGACACCATACCGGCAGACCACCGCCCACGCGACTTTTCCGTTGTCCTCACCGGCGGCGAACCGCTGATGCGCCCTGATATCGAAACGGCAGGAAAGGAGATACGCAAACGCGGGTTCGGCTGGGGGATGGTGTCCAACGGCTGGTTCTACGATGAAAAGAAGCACGCCTCACTGATGGCGGCCGGAATGGGCGCCATAACCATCAGTCTCGACGGACTGGAGGATTCCCACGACTGGATGCGCGGTATGCCGGGTAGCTACAAGCATGCTCTCAAGGCGATCAGTATCATAGCGAAAGAGCCCCGTCTTAACGCCGACGTCGTAACCTGCGTGAACAAGCGCAACCTCTCCGAACTCCCGCAAATATGCGATTTGCTCACGGGCCTCGGAGTGAAGCAGTGGCGTCTTTTTACCATTATCCCTATAGGCCGAGCGGCCTCCGATCCAGACATGCATCTCTCTGACCAGGAATTCGTTAGGCTAATGGACTTCATCCAAAGCAAGAGGTCGGCCAAATGGCCCATGAACGTCACTTTCAGCTGCGAAGGATATCTTGGCCGCTATGAGGAAAAGGTGCGTCAGGTGCGATACTTCTGCCATGCCGGAGTCAACATAGCGTCTATTCTTATCGACGGCAGGATCTGTGCCTGCCCCAACATCGACCGCGACCGTTTCAGTCAGGGCAGCATATACCAAGACAATTTCTACAGGGTTTGGGAAACTCGTTTCCAGCCTTTCCGCGACCGCAGCTGGGCGCGTACCGGCAAGTGCGAAAAATGCAAGCAGTGGCGCAACTGTCTCGGAAACGGAATGCACAACTGGCACGGCCTTTCCGATGAAGTCCTTCAGTGCCATTACGCAAAAACCCTATAATTTTCGTATCTTTGTAAGCTATGCTTATAAAGGGCGCCCGAGTCAATAACCTCAAGAATATCACGCTGGAAATCCCGCGTGGTAAACTGGTTGTCATTACCGGTATATCCGGCAGCGGCAAGTCGAGCCTTGCGTTTGACACCCTTTTTGCGGAAGGCCAGCGCCGATTCGCCGAAAGCCTGAGCTCATACGCCCGCCAGTTTCTCGGCCGTATGACCAAGCCCGACGTGGACGGAATCGAGGACATTCCTCCGGCAATCGCAATCGAGCAGAAGGTCAACATCAAGAATCCCCGGTCCACCGTTGCAACTACCACGGAAGTATATGACTACCTGCGTCTTATCTTTGCACGCATTGGGCGTACATATAGTCCTTTAAGCGGCGGTGAAGTGCGCAAGGAAGGCCCGGCGGACGTCACAGCGTACCTCAAGTCCCTGACGGATGACGGCACGACACTCTCTGAAGCCCACTACATTCTTGCCGACCTGAACTGGGGCAACCGCAGCGACCGTACGGAACTCCTCCTTCAACTCAAGGAAGACGGTTACAACCGCCTCTGGGCGGACGGCAAGCCCGTCAGGATAGAGGATGTGATGCAGAGCCGGACAGAGCCGGATAATGCATGGTTGCTGGTCGACCGCTTCCGTGACCTTGAAGACACCCAGCGTCTCCATTCCAGCATCGCCGACGCCTTCGCCAGGGGAGACTCCATCATGGCCGTGGCCACCGACAAAGGCATACAGAGGCGGTTCAGCGGCCGTTTTGAGCTTGACGGCATAAAGTTCATCGAGCCTGACGATTACCTGTTCAGCTTCAACAGCCCTCTCGGCGCGTGCCCCGTCTGCGGCGGTCTCGGCAAGATAATCGGCATCAGCGATGACCTGGTGGTGCCCGACAAGACCAAAAGCATCTACGACGGAGCGATTGCATGTTGGAGGGGCGACAAGATGGGCTGGTTCAAGGATCATCTCGTGCGCCTTGCGCCCCGCTACGGAATCGACGCCTTCAAGCCTTACTGCGAGCTGTCCGACAGCCAGAAGGACCTGATCTGGAACGCCCGTAGCAAGCGTGACGACGAAGACTCCCTCGTGGGCATCAATGAATTCTTCGAGTGGGTGGAAACGCAGCGTTACAAGATACAGTACAAGTTCATGCTGAGCCGTTTCAGCGGGCGTACCACCTGCCACGCCTGCAGAGGCACGCGACTGCGCAAAGAGGCTTTATACGTGCGTGTAGGAGGCAAGAACATAGCCGAACTGCTGAACATGAACGTGCGCGACCTCCTCGCTTTCATGCAGGATCTGGACCTCACGCCGACCGAAGCAGCAGTTGCCGCAGAGCCGCGTGACGAGATAATCTCCCGCCTCCGCTGCATCGACGACGTAGGGCTGGGCTATCTTACCATGAGCCGGGCTTGCAATACCCTGAGTGGCGGAGAGAGCCAGCGCATCAACCTTGTAACGGCAATAGGATCAAGCCTTGTGGGCTCCATGTACATACTCGACGAACCGAGCATAGGCCTGCATCCCCGAGACACTGAACGCCTTATCAAGGTTCTCAAACGCCTCCGCGACCTTGGCAACACCGTTATTGTTGTAGAGCACGACGAGGAGATAATCCGCGCCGCCGACTGGCTCATCGACATGGGGCCCCGGGCAGGTGAATTCGGAGGTCGCGTTATTTACGAGGGTTACCCGGGAAACTATAGCAACGCCCAACTGGAGGAATCCCTGACCCTTCAATACCTGGACGGCAGGCGTCACCGCTACGTGCGTACCCGTCGTCCCTGGCAGTACAGCATCGTGGTGGAAGGTGCGCATGAGCACAACCTTAAGGATATCGACGTCCGTATTCCGCTCGGCGTGCTTACTGTGGTCACCGGCGTGAGCGGATCCGGCAAGTCCAGCCTGGTGGGCGATATTCTTTATCCGGCACTGTGCCGAAGAATCAACGAAACCGGCGACCTCCCGGGCGTGTTCCGCGGCCTGAGCGGC
Source organism: Bacteroidales bacterium (assembly GCA_016288775.1). Classification (GTDB taxonomy): domain Bacteria; phylum Bacteroidota; class Bacteroidia; order Bacteroidales; family UBA932; genus Cryptobacteroides. The sequence continues at coordinate 4,431 of JAEELG010000117.1, forward strand.
AACCTGGACCGCATCCAGCGGATTGAATACGTGGACCAGAATCCCATAGGGCGCAGCAGCCGTTCCAACGCCGTCACATATCTCAAGGCATACGATCCCATCCGTGAGCTTCTGGCACAGCAGCAGTACGCCAAAATCAATGGATTCGGCCCCAACTATTTCAGCTTCAATACCGAAGGAGGCCGTTGTCCGGAGTGCCAGGGAGAGGGCGTAGTAAAGATCGAGATGCAGTTCATGGCCGACGTGACCATGGTCTGCGAAGAGTGCGGCGGAAAACGGTTCAAACCCGATGTGCTTGAGGTGCGCTACCGTGGCAAGAACATCGACGACATCCTTAACATGAGCGTTCGGGAAGCTTCCGAATTCTTTGCGGCAGGGGAGGAACCCGAAGCCATGGAGGTAGTGGAGCGGCTTCAGCCGCTGCTCGACGTCGGCCTTGGCTATATCCGCCTTGGGCAAAGCAGCAGTACGCTCAGCGGCGGCGAGAGCCAACGTGTCAAACTGGCGTACTTCCTCAGCCTGAGCCGCCGGAACAAGAAGTCGGAGCGCATACTCTTCATCTTCGATGAGCCTACAACCGGCCTGCATTTCTATGATGTGGAGAAACTGCTCAAGAGCTTCGACGCCCTGCTTGCCGCCGGTCATTCGCTGCTGGTGGTGGAACATAATCCCGACGTTATCCGCAGCGCCGACTGGATCATAGACTTGGGCCCCGATGCCGGCGATGAAGGAGGACAGATAGTGTTCGAGGGCACTCCCGAAGATATTAAGAAAGCAAATACATTTACCGCCCGCTATCTATGAGTTCCAAGACGATGAAATTCGTTATCGGCCGCCTTGGACAGTTCAGGCGCGTGCGGAAAGCCCTGGAGGGCACAGACAATGTGATCTGGGTGCATTCTTCCTCGTTCGGTGAATTCGAAGAGGTCCGCCCGGTGATATGCGCGATCAAGGCAGCTCACCCTGAATGCAAAATACTTGTGACCTTCTTTTCGCCTTCGGGATATGAGCACTTGAAAGACGATGCGATAGCTGATTTCGTATTCTACCTGCCGCTCGATTTCCCCTGGAATGCATGGCGCTTCGTGAAGCTGGTACATCCTTCCAGAGTCATAGTCTCCATAAGCGACTACTGGCTTTTCTTCCTTTGGGAACTAAGGCGGCGTCGCATTCCCACATATCTGGTGTCGGCCCGTTTCCTGCCCACGATGAACTACTTCAAGCCCCGAGGTTTCCTGCACCGCGACGCATTCCGCACATGTTTCACTCATATTTTCGTGAAAACGGAACTGTCGGTCGAAGTTCTCAGGAATGCAGGGATAACAAACGTTTCGTATGCTGGCGATCCCAGGGTGGAGCGTGTCCGCGCCATCGCAGCGGAAGCATGGTCGGACGCCGTCGTCGAGCGCTGGAGCGGCGGGCGCAAGGTGTTCGTTGCCGGAAGCACGCTACCCGATGAAGATGACGAGTGCGTTATAGCCCTTGCCAACGCCAATCCTGACGACAAGTTTCTGCTCATTCCGCACGAAGCGGACGAAGCCGAATTGATGCATCTGCGCTCGTCGATCGAAGGCCGAAGCGTATTGTATTCCGAAGCCGGTGACGACGTTGCAGGCGCCCAGGTATTGATTGTAGATGTTGTGGGTAAACTGTCCAGAATCTATCGGTATGGCTTTGCCTCGTTCGTGGGCGGCGGATTCTGCGGGATTGCTCCGCACAGCGTCATCGAGCCTGCCGCCTATGGAATCCCGGTGTCTTTCGGACCCATATTCGGGTACCAGATGCACTGCCAGCGCATGATTGATGCCGGCGCAGCCGTTGCAGTCAAAGACAGGGATGCCATATGTGAATGGTATTCCCGGCTCAAGTCTGACCCGGATTATACTGAAGCAATGGGTATTGCCGCCGCCGAATACTGCAGGAAGGGGAGCGGTATAGCAGAAAAGCTTGCGGCGGAGATAATGTCTTAAACCATATCCCAAGTCAGGACCGTGTCTTCCTCGAGGTCGCGCTGCGCCTTGCGGCCTGCGACTATGTCCGCGAATCGCGGAGGGATTCCGGTGCCTGGGCGCTTGGCCATCAGGTCGGCGGCTGCAATGAGTTCTCCCTGCTTAACGTTACGGGTTAGCACAAGCGAGCGGCGGGCTTCGCGGCGGGGGATCTCTTCACAGGGCAGTACCGTCTTTTCAGGAGATCCGAGCACCGTGTCAATCCACCTGAAAGCTTCGATGGCCTTGCGGAAATCGTCGGGATCGCCAGCATGGTAGTGGTCGTTTCCAGGCAGGGTTTTATCCAGGGTAAAGTGCTTTTCAATTACTTTAGCTCCAAGCATGTAAGCCGCTGCAAGAGTGAGCATTCCGGAATCTGGCGCAACATGGTCGCTAAAGCCTACTGTTAATTCCGGATACGCTTCTTTGAGGGTGGTGATCACCCGCAGATTGGCGTCTTCCGGAAGAGTGGGATAAGAGAGAACGCAGTGCAGCAGGACAATGTCTTTGCAGCCTTCCTCGCGCAGTGCGCGGACGGCTTCGTCAACCTCTGACATATATGAAGCGCCGACGGAGAGCACCACCTTCTTGCCCTTGCGGGCTATATGGCGTATGAAGGGTAGATTGGATATGTCGGAAGACGAGATCTTGTAGAAATCGACCATGTCCTCCAGATAGTCGGCCGAGGCGTAGTCGAACGGGGTCGAGGTGAAATCCAGTCCTTTTGCGTGTGTATGGTTGCAGAGCTCGCGATACTCCTTCTCTCCGAATCCGTCGTGCTTCAGGAACAGCTCGTACTGGCTGCGGGTTGGCTCCTTTGTGAGGTCCCAGTAGGCAGGGGAGTTCTTCGACACTATGGTTCCCGCCTTGTAAGACTGGAATTTGGCGCAGTCGACGCCGGCCTCGGCGGCCTTGTCTATATAGAGCTTCGCTGCATCCAGAGGGGTGATTCCGAGCGCCTTCGCGGTATCGTAGAAGTTTACGCCCATCTCGGCTATCAGGTAGGGTGCTTTGTCCATCTCAGATATTGTTTATCAAGTTCATGACACGACGGCGACCGTTCCTGAGGTCGTGCGAGAGAAGCACCTGCTGGAAATGCAGGCGTGATCCGGCGCTCATGCGCAGGTAGGTGTCGAGCGTGCCTTTGATGACTTCGTCCGGGGGATTGAGTCCAATGTATGAGAATCCGTTCTCGCTGCTCACGAAGCCGTGTTTCTCCTCCCTGTGGTTCTGCGCCATCGCGATTGCGGGGATGCCGAGTATGGCCAGTTCGTAGCCGGTGCGTCCGCGGGAGGTAACGCCAATGTCGCATGCGGTCATGAGTTCCGGCATGTCCGGGACGTCGTAATAAACGTCGATGTTCGGATGGCTGTTGTATAGCAGCAGTTCGTCCACGTTGTGCTTTGCACGTCCCAGGACCACCGTAAAGCGGTAGGAGTCATATTCAGGCGCGCTGATGATCTTCAGAAGCCTGTCGGAGTAGTTCTGGGGGTCGGAACCGCCGAAGCAGATGAATACGCGTTCCACCTTCTCTTTAATGGCGATGGGCTTGTAGAACATGAAGGTCTTGCCGCAGATGTAGTAGCGCTCGCCTACGAAGATGTTGGGCTGGTCGGTTTCGTGATACAGGGCGTTGAATACGAGATCCGCCTTGGAATTGCCTTCTCCGTCGTCTTCGAAATTGATTATCCTGGCGTTGGGGAGTACCGAACGCAGGCCTATCATGTAGTCTATCGAAGTGGTGAGTATGTCGTTGATGAAGATTGTGTACTGTTCGCGGCGGCAGATGTCGAAAAGCTCCGCTATTCCGTTGACCGGGATGAGGTTGTGCGTTGTGGCTCCGAATACCTTCGGGTCGGTCTGGTTTACATCGTAGTAGAGGTCGGGCTTGACGAAGAATTCGTCGGCGAGCTCCAGTGCCCTGTAGATGTGGCCGATGCCCCGGGTATTGTTGCCGTTGACGTAGATGGCCACTTTCTGGCCCTCCAGCACCATTTCAGCGGCTTTCAGTTCGGTGAACCCGTCCACGTCGAGGGCTTCCTCGGGAGGCAGTTCGTATACGTCGACATTGTTGCCGATGCGGCTGTCCGGAGTGACCACTGATGCTCGGGAAATTACAAAGGCGCCCGTTTCCAGATAGTTGGCGGGAAGATACTGGCGATTGAGGCGCTTCTCATATGCGGGAACCTTGTGTCCTCCCTCCTCCTTCCAGGACAGGTGAGGAGCGTTAATGGCGGATATGAGGGTGTCCAGACCACTTTCGACAGCGGCGTTGATGGCTTTGTCCAGGCTGGCGGCGGTCAGTGTGGGGGAGGTTGGCTGCAGGGTCACTATGTAATCCCAGGAGCCTTCCGGAATGGCATCGAAAACGACGGAATCGAGAGTGACCGCGTCGCCGCAGAGAGCGGCGTCGCGCCATTTGACGTCAACCCCCATCTGAGTGGCGACGATTCTGACCTCGGGGGAGTCGGTGCTCACCACGATATCTGTTATCATCTTGGATTCGAGGGCGTTGCGTATGGCATAGTAAACCAGCGGATGCCCTCCGACTATCCTTATGTTCTTGTTGGGGATTCCCTTGGAACCGGCCCTAGCGGGAATCACTGCCAGAATCTTCATAGCACAAATATAGCATTATTTCGCGGAATTGATTACTTTTGTATCAATGACAACGCAGACGCTTTACGACCCGCTGAGGCGGAAGGAAGTGGCCGCCACGCCCGAGGAAAAGGTGCGCCAGTGGTTTATCGGCGTGCTGACTGCTTCCCATGTTCCGGCTCACCTGATGATGAGCGAGGCGGCGATGACCTTCGGAGCCAAGCGCTGGCGAGCCGACATCCTGGTATACGACCGCTCCGGCAAGCCTCTTGCCGTGGTTGAATGCAAGCGGCCGGGAGTGGATGTAGACGCCGGCGTAGCCGCCCAGGCGATGCGTTACAATATGGTGCTCGACGTGCAGTGGCTGATCCTGACAAACGGCTCCCGCACGCTGGTATTCCGCAGGAACGGCGACGTGTTCGCGTCCTGCGACCATTTACCCGAATACGAAGAAATGACATGCTGACTTTGATGCCACAATATCTTGACCGCCCGGTCTTCAGGCTGGTGGGAGAAGTAGCCGCCGAAAGGGGAGTGAAAGCTTTCGTGATAGGCGGGTACGTGCGTGACTGCCTGCTTGGGCGTCCATGCAACGATATCGACATTGTTGTAGAGGGCAGCGGAATAGAATTCGCCAAGGCCGTAGGAGAAAAAAGCGGCCGCAACGTATCGTATTTCCAGAATTTCGGCACTGCGATGCTGCATTTCCAGGGCGATGAAATCGAATTCGTAGGCGCCCGGAAGGAGTCCTATCGCCGCGAATCCCGCAAACCCATAGTCGAGAACGGCACCCTTGAGGACGACCAGCAGCGGCGCGACTTTACCATCAATGCGCTCGCACTCAGCCTCCAGGCCGACAGTTTCGGAGAATTGGTCGACCCTTTCGGTGGCGTGCGCGACCTTGCCGAAGGCGTTATCCGCACCCCTCTCGATCCCGACACCACATACTCGGATGATCCGCTGCGCATGCTCCGCGCTGTGCGTTTCGCTGCCAAGCTCAGCACCCCGGAGCTGCAGTTCAGGATAGTTCCCGAGTCGATGGATTCGATGCGGCGGATGGCTGACCGCCTTTCCATCCTTTCGGTGGAGCGCATCAGTGAGGAACTCAACAAAATGATGGCGACCCCGCGCCCGTCCATGGCTTTCGAGCTGATGGAGGAGGCCGGGCTGCTGAGCCATATCCTGCCCGAAATCAGTGCGCTGAAAGGCGTCGAGACTGTGGACGGGAAGGGGCATAAGGACAACTTCCAGCACAGCCTGGCTGTGCTCGACAACGTCGCCGCCGTCTCCGACAGCATTCCATTGCGCTGGGCTGCGCTGCTGCACGATATCGGCAAGGCCGCAACCAAGCGGTACGACGCTGCGCTCGGCTGGACCTTCCACGGCCATGATGTCGTCGGAAGCAAGATGGTACCCAGGATATACGAACGCCTGAGGCTGCCTCTCGACGAGATGAAGTTCGTGCGCAAGATGGTATGGCTGCATCTGCGTCCGATTGCGCTGGTCGACGGAGACGTCACCGACAGCGCTGTGCGCCGCCTGCTTTTCGATGCCGGCGACGACATCGATTCGCTGATGATACTGTGCGGCGCCGACATTACGTCGAAGAACCCAGCCAAGGTGGCACGCATACGCTCCAACTTCGAGCTGGTGAAACGCAAGCTGGCCGACGTGGAGGAGAAGGACCGCATACGCAATTTCAACAATCCCATTACCGGCGAATATGTCATGGAGGTCTACGGCATAGAACCTTGCCGCGAAATAGGCCTTCTGAAGGAAGCTGTCAAGGAAGCGATACTCGACGGCGAGATCGGCAACAATTTCGAAGAGGCCGACGCCTGCATGAGGCGCCTGGCCCCGTCATTCGGCCTGCATGAGAAATAAGTATCTCTCATACCTGAGCGACGTCAGGCGCTATTCGCAGCGCACCTGCGACATATATGCGGACGTGCTGCAGTCGTTCGTGGATTTCTGCGACGGGTCGGAGGACTTTGCAACCCTGCTGAATGTGAACTCCATCCGTGCCTATGAGGTTTATCTGTTCGACAAGCGCAAGTTGGCGGCACGCACGGTCTCACAGCATCTCAGTGTGCTGAGCGGATTCTGCCGCTTCCTGATGAAGCAGGGAGTGCTGCAGAGCAACCCGGTGCATCTTGTCAAGCGCCCTAAGGAAGAAAAACGCCTGCCGCTGTTCTACAAGGACGCATCGATGGAATCTTATTTCGAGGGTACGAAGGGCGACCCGGAATACGGCACTTATGAACAGAAACTGAACCGTCTTATTATCAGCATGCTTGCCTCGTGCGGGCTCCGCAGGGCCGAGCTGATATCGCTGAACGTGGGTTCGGTGGATCTTTCCAGACAGGTGATCCGCGTGACCGGTAAAGGAGATAAAATGCGCGAAATTCCGCTGATTCCTTCGCTTTGTGAAGAAATTTCATTATATTTGAGTGCAGCCAGTTCTTTGATGGAAGATGCGTATTCGCCGGAATCGCCACTCCTGCGCACCAGGAAAGGCGCACGTCTGTATCCGGTTTACGTTGACAGGGTGGTGAAGAAGGAGCTTGCCGCCGTTCCCGGAATTACCGTACGGCGCTCTCCGCACGTTTTGCGTCACACCCTGGCCACGGAGCTTCTTGCCGACGGAGCCGACCTGAATTCGATCAAGGAGTTGCTCGGACACAGTTCGCTTGCCGCGACGCAGGTTTATACGCACAATACCGTCGAGAGGCTGCAGAGTGTATATAAAAACGCCCATCCGAGGGCTAAAAACGGAGGTAAAAATGGAGATTAAACTCAAAGCCCTGAAGTTCGACGCCGGTGAGAAGCTCACCGCCTTCGTCGAGAAGAAAGTGTCCCGCCTGGAGAAATTCTTCCTTCCCGGTGTGGCTCCCGAAACAGAAGTCTCCCTTGAGGACGTAAAGGAAGGCAAGAAGGCCAAACTTCACATTCACCTTCCCGGAGACGACCTCATCATCGAAAGGGTCGCCGACACCTTCGAAAACGCAATCACCGGTGCAGTCGATGCGATGAAGGAAAAACTCACACGCACCAAGGAAAAATTGTTTGACAAATAGACCGCTGCAGAGCGGATATGTTAAAGGCGGCCGGTTGGCCGCCTTTTTTATTTACAGAAGTGTTCGTACAGACGTGTGAGAGTGCCGTTGATGACGTTGCGCGGCCCGCTCTCGTCGATGCGCGTGCCGCTGCTCATCATCACGAGCCCGAAGGACCGGTCAGGGGCGAAGAACATAGCGCTGCGGAGTCCGTAAGCGCCGCCCGTATGGCCGACGAGGGTGACACCGGGAATGCGCTCGTCGGTGATGCACATGGCAAGGCCGTAATGCTCGTCGTCGGAGCGCGGAGTCTGCATAGAGCGGGAAGATTCTTCGCTGATGATCTGCACGCCGTCGGGCGAGGTGCCGTATCCCATGTGCATCATCATGTAGCGCGCCAGGTCGCAGGCCGAAATCTTCATGCCGCCGGTGGGGGAGAACAACGGTGCGTCGTATCCGAAACGGTAATTGGATATCTGCTCACTGCGGGGCTCATAGGCGGCGGTGCTTTCCACCATGCGGTCTTCTTCGGAGTTGTAGGCGTAGAGTTTTACGAAACGGGATGCGTCAAGCGAATCGACACAGTATCCCCCGTACAGATGCAGCGGCTCCAGCACGTGGGCCCGTACATAATTGTCGAAGCGCTCGCCGGAAAGCTTCTCTATAAAAGTGCCGATGAGGTTGAAATTCAGGTTGCAGTATTCGTAGCCCGTGCCAGGCTCATAGTCGTTGTAACACAGCGCACAGTCGGGATTCGTTTCCGGATTGATGCTGTCGATGCTGAAATAGCCCTGGCTGTCGTTAAGGCTGGAGGTGTGCGACAGCATCATTTCCAGGGTTATTACGGTGTCAGGGTATTTGGGATTGCGGATAGGGAAGCCGGCGAGCGTGCTTGCATCGGTGTCGAGAGTCACAAGGCCCTTTTCCACCAGCTGCAGGATTGACACTGCACTGAAGGACTTGGAGATGGACGCAATGCGGAACAGCGAATTGTCCTGAACGGGAGCACCGGTTTCGAGGTCGGCGACGCCGAAGTTCTCGTGATAGACTATCCTGTTGTCTTTGACTACGGCGACGGCGAGTCCGACGTTGCCGATCTCTTCACGGAAAGCCTCGATATCTTCGCGGAAGGCTTTTTCGCGGCTGTTGCAGGAGCAAATGAGCGGCAGCAGTGCCACCAGTATGAGAAAGATTCGTTTCATATTTATAAATAATCGATTTCCATGTCCCAGGTCCAGTTGGGGAAGTACAGGTTGCCGCCAGCCCATTCGACTTCGCCGCGCTGGAAGTCGACGGTCTCGCTCCGGGGATACTTTTTGGCGGGGATGAGTTCACCGCTGTAGTCGGTGTTGACGTACATGCGATAGGAGTCTATGCCGCCGAGGTAGAAATATCGGGACTGGGGGTGGGCTGAAAGATAGCTGCCACTGGCAAAAGGAGGGATGCCGAACGACATGTCCACCGGCACCCAGCCGATTCCTTCGAAGTACAGCTCGCCCCAGTCGTGCATGTTCCATGCGTCCGGATGCATCATGAATCCGCTCTGGAAATGCGCAGGTATGCCTTTGTAACGGCACATTGTAAGCAGCAGCAGGGTCACTTGCCCGCAGTCGCCGTGGTGTGCGCCTAGGACGTATTCGGGTATGTTGTCGAGGGTGGAATACTCGCGGGCCGATGCCCAGGGGTAGTTGGCGTCGATGTACTCGAACATCGCCTTTGCCTGCAGGTAGGGATTGTCGATGCCGGCTGTCAGCGAGTCGGCCAGGGTCTTTATCCCTGGAGTGAAGACCATGTGCTTTTCGCGCTCGGAAGTGTATTCCTTGTAGAACTCTGAATTCTTGTCGTAGGGCAGTATTTCGGCATGCTCGAGGTCGTTCCACTCGCCGCTGGCGGTGAACTCAAATTCTTCGATGAATTCAGTGGGCTTGTCTTTGACTGCTTTCGCCTCCATGTAGAGGGTGCTGTGGCAGGTCTTGTCACCGGAGAAAACAGGATTCGGGTGATTGGCGGAGATGAAGCGCACATCGGTCTGTCGGGGGACGTCGGAACGCGGGAAGGGGAGCCAGCACCTGATGGTCTTACCCGCCGGCACCACATTAGGCTTGACGACAAGTGAGTATTTCACGCGCATGCGCTTTGGTGCGGCAAGGCCTCCTCCTTTTCCGACGATTTCCGGGATGTTTACGGCATCGCTGGCGGAATGGTCCGCATAAGGCGACGGGGCCCCGTCAACGGCCTCGAAACGGGCCTTTGCGGCAGGATCTATGCGGAATAGGTTGCGCCCGGCGTTGCGGAAGTAGCGGGTTTCACCGTCGATGGTCATGGCTTCCAGGGCACCGGAGGATGTCCAGGTGTCGATCTGCTCATCGGTGACTTCGGGAATGTACTTCCTTACGTAGTCGGTTACCTCAGCCCTGGTCTTCTTGAAGTCGCAGCCAAGGCGATACTGAAGGTCTTTGTCCCAGGAATACGAGGGACGGCACTGAACAAGAAAAAGGCAGCAGCCCAGGACTGCTGCCAATAATATCGGAAAACGCTTCATTATTGTTTGTTTTTCTTCTTTTTGCTGAAGGCGTGCTGGACTACGGTGTCCTGAGGAAGCTCTTCGAGACGCTCCATCATAGAATCCGGATCGGCAAGCAGGGCCATCAGTTTCTTGAATGCGTTCACGAAGTAGAATCCGTCGCAGAAACGCTCGTCGGTGACTATGCGCAGGGGCATCAGCTTGCCGACGACGATCTCTCCGTTGCGCACAACAGGCTTCTTGGATTCCTTGCCCATGGCGAAGAACATACCGGTGTTGCCGAAGTTATAGACGTGGTGGTAGATGGAAGGTCCGTGGATGGACTTGAGGTTGGTGACGAACGCGGTGCAATGGAACGGAAGCAGGTCGAGTATGGCCTTGGGCAGAAGGCCGTGCACGTCTGCGAACTTCAGCAGGCCAATCATGATGCCGATCATGAAATTGGGCACGATGGAGAATATGCGGGCCATTGTGTCGGTGTCGTTCTTCGTGTCGATCGACGCAACGTTTTTCGCGATGACTTCATTAATGCGGTCCCTGATTTCAGGAAGGGATTCGTGGCCGGTGAAATCTATCTTGATCGTGGCGTCGGCGGCTTCCTGGCTGAGGGCCTTCTTTACAAGGAAAGAAATCTGGATGCAGTTGCGGGCATAGATGCGGCCGTTGCAGATGAAACGGTTGATACGGGGGTACAATGCGGTGCCGCGGACGATGGCGGCAATGAGGATGTGCATGTAATTGTACTTTTCCCCTTTTTCGTATTCTCTTTTGATGAATTCGTCGAGGGGCTCGCAGGGAACGTCGTAACTTGTTGAGTTCTGCGCATCTGCGCGGGTGGGCATGATGTGTGGCATCAGCCTCTGGATGGGATCGAGGTTCTTAACCTTCTTCCCGTCAGCTCTGTATCCGAACATAGGTCGTTTTTAGGTGTTAGCGAGCGTAAATATAGGAAAAATGCCCGAAATGTCAAAACTTCGGTGCAGAATCGTACACCGACTGAAGGGTGTATGTGGGGTCGTCGTTGAACCACCCCTTCAGGAGTGCGTCTACGGCTTCTTTGGCGTCGGGATAGTATTCTCCGGTATCGTGACGGAAGTAGTAATGGTGCTCCGGACCGGGCACGCCCTTGCCGCCGCAGTCCCAGAGGACTGCCGGAAGACAGTAGGTACGGGCGGCTTTTGCGATGTATTCCATGTAATACAGTGAGAAGGCCCAGGCTCGGGCGTCTTTCTTGTCGCGGCGCGAACAGCCTATTTCGCCGATGTAGACGGGGATGTTCTTTGCGATGTAGTTCTCGTACAGCATGCCGAAGATTTCCTGCACATGGTCTTCGTCGTATTTGGCATGCTTGTAACCGGGCGCACCTGTGTGGCCCCAGTCAGTGTATGGCAGATAGCTCTTTCCGTCAGCGCCTTCCTTGCCGAGAGTGTAATCGCTGGGGTCGTAATAGTGAACGGAAACCATAAGCCTGTTCGCCGGGTCATCGGGAAGCACCAGATACTTGGCGAAGGTGGGATTGGCGCAGTATGTGGAAACACCCAGCCAGCGGGTCTTGTTGTTGCCTCCGGTGGCGCGGACGGCATCCACGAAAACCTGCAGCCATTCGTTGAGCACGTCGCACTGCAGGCGGGGATTGGCCTTGAATTCGGCGCTGTGGCCCCATCCGCCGTCGTTGAGTTCGTTGAAACCTTCGAACATGAGCCAGTCGCCGGCGTCCTTGAAATTGTTTGCGATCTGCGTCCAGACGGCTGCGATTTCTTTCTTTATCTGCTCGTTGAGAGCTTTGTCCTTTGCGGCGTTCTTGATATCCTGCCAGTGGCCGTCGTCGTGGTCTTCGTCGTGATGGGTATCGACGATTATGTTGTCGAACCCGGCGGTGCGGGCGTATCCCACGACCTCGGTGACGCGTGCCATCCATTTAGCATCTATCTTGTAATCGGGCGCCGGGCCAATCTTGGCGAGCCATGTGACGGGAATGCGGATGGTGGTGAAACCGGCTTCGCGTACCTTGGTGATAGCCTGCAGCGTAACCGTTGGATTGCCCCAGACGTTCTCGTCGGGCATCAGGTAGTGACTGCTGGTCGGACTCTCCTCGTATGCGTCGAGCTGGTTGCCCAGGTTCCATCCCATACCCATCTGGAGCGTGCGCCTGGTGGCATCATTCTCAAGCGGGGTGTCCGGTTTATCGCCGGGATTCCCGTTCTGGTTGCCGTTATCGCCGCCTTCTGGATTGGTTGAAGGCGGGGGCGGGGGAACGTCGGGACCGTCGTTGTTTGCATTGCCTGGCATGCCGCAGCACAGAAGTGCCAGCGTGGCAGCCGTAAATAACATAAATCGCTTCATATTGCGAAGATAAGAATATTATTTGCAGATAATGGATAAAATGCGCATATTTGCACCCACTTTCCGGGGCTGTTCTGGTTTTGACAGCATTGACGACGGAAGGTAAGCACGCCGGGAGTGGATGGTTGGCCCGTAATCCTCAGCCGTCGAACAATTAGTAGGCAACTACAACTATGCATACGCTTGCTAATCTCCAAGAGATTCAGCATTAATCAGAGCCGCCAAGGCTGCGGAACTGACGTATATCCCTCCGGCTTTAAGCCACTTATGTCCGGACCAAGGGGTATCATTCAAAGCGGATGCGC
>JAEELG010000118.1 GCA_016288775.1 Bacteroidales bacterium
CCTACGGCTGGAGAAGGGATAATGCATACCATACCATCGAGGCCAATGTCCGTTCAGTCTATTCTGCCTCCATCCCAAAGGAAATCTTTGCCATAGCAAAGCTCGGCACCGCTGAAATGGGGTACGATCTCGGAGGCATGGGCCTGGCCGGCAATGCCATCGTGGAACTGGCCTATGGGTATTCACATAAGTTTTCGGATGCGTTTTCCGTCGGCGCCCGTGCCAAGTTGCTGGTGGGCGTCGAGTCCTTGCGCTACAATGTGTCCCGTCTCGACATGTACTTCTCCGAAGATGAATATACGGCGGACCTGGAGGCGGACCTGGATCTGACCAGCCGCTGGAACAAGATACGGACAAACGAGGAAGGATATCTCAACCTCCTGGACCTGAGCGCAAAAGACCGCTGGCGGCTGCCTTCCGGCGCTGGATTGTCGCTGGACCTTGGCGTTGTGGCCACTCCTTTCGAGGGCTTCACCCTGAGCGCTTCACTGCTGGATTTCGGCGGCATGTTCTGGTACTACGGCAATGCGGCCCGCTCGCAGGGCAAGACCTCGTTCACGGGCGTGAAGAATCTGACCCTGGAAGAGATTCAGAGCAAGAATATCATGGGCCAGTTCGAGAATGTCAAGGATGACTTCCTGGGTTCCCTCAGGCTGAAGTCGGTGGATAAGAGGACGGCACTGGAATTCATTCCGTTCAACGTGAATCTGGGTATCAGGTATGAGATGCCGTTCTACAAGGCCCTGGCCGTCGGCGCGACCGGCAACTACGTGAGCATGAAGCGCATGTCTTACTATGAAGTCCGCGGGGCCCTTGCCTGGAATCCCTGGAACTGGCTGGGCGTGACCGCCAATGCAGGCACCGGCAGCCATGGTCCGGTGTGGGGCGCTGCTGCGAATGTGGCCCTGAAGCGGTTCCGCCTCACCGTCGGTTATTGCGACGGCTTCGGCGGCACTGTGCCATACTTGGATATTCCCCTGAAGGCCAACAACAAGATGGTGACCGTGGGTATGACCTACGATCTCTGACACATGACATGCTGAAACTGGGGGCGAGGATGCGCCCCTTCCTTCTATGAGAGGCCGACTAAAACGGGTCGGCCTCTTTTTTTGTGCCAAGCAGGACCAGAAGTCCCGGGCCGATGGCAGACTTTAGTGTTTTTTCTCTCAATGGAGAGGCTGCCGGGCAAGGTCTTTCTGCTGTCTGGCAAGGTCCTGTCTGGCAAGGTCTATTTCTGCTGTCTGGCAAGGTCTTGTCGGGCAAGGTCTGTTTCTGCTGTCTGGTAAGGTCCTGTCGGGCAAGGTCTTTTCTGCTGTCTGGCAAGGTCCTGCCGGGCAAGGTCTATTTCTGCTGCCGGGACCTTGCCCGCCAATATGCCTCTCATGCCCCTGCAGGCCATCCTTGCGGGCAAGATCCCCCATCAATAATTAGACCTTGCCCGCTGCGCCCCCGTACTTCGTGCCGTGACGGGACTGTGGCGGCGTTGAGAGTCCCGTCGCAGAGGAGGAAAGGCTAGCTGGCGGCCATCTCCGCGGGATGACGGGACTGTGGCGGTGCTGAGAGTCCCGTCGCAGAGGAGGAAAGGCGTGCTGGCGGCCATCTCCGTGGGATGACGGGACCGTGGCGGTGCTGAGCGTCCCGTCGCGGGGTGGGGAGTCGCCACCCGGGGGCGAAGGGGCCTGGTTTTGAGCACGGGTGCAGCTCGGAGGGGCTAGCCGGGGGCGAAGGGGCCTGGTTTTGAGCACAGGGGCAGCTCGGAGGGGCCACCCGGGGGTGAAGGGGCCTGGTTTTGAGCACGGGTGCAGCTCGGAGTCGCCACCCGGGGGCGAAAGAGGCCACCCCGGGGCGAAGGGGCGGGCTTTCCGGCCGGGCTGGATAAACAATTTAAACAATTGATATAATTAGTTTTGGATAATAAGATAAAATAAGTATATTTGCAAAAGTAAGAATTGGTTAACCAATTTCGCCCAGGCACGATACTAATATCCATCACATTATATGCAATTCTCTATCAAATTAAAAACCAGACTGTTGGCACTTGTGCTGGCGCTGCTGCCCGCAATGCTGCCCGCTCAGAACCTGCTGGTGAGAGGTGTGGTGACCGACGATGAAGGACCGCTTATCGGCGCTTCCGTCGTGATCAAAGGCACCACCACCGGCACGGCAACCGACATGGACGGACACTACTCCATCTCTGTCCCGTCCTCCGGCGCTGTTCTCGTCTTTTCGTGCGTAGGCTACAAGACCGAGGAACGCACGGTTGGCAATTCCCGCGACATAGACGTTCGCCTGAACATCGACGACAACCTGCTCGAGGATGTCGTGGTGGTCGGTTACGGCACCCAGGCCAAGTCGCATCTCACGGGCTCCATCTCCAAGATTGAAGGAGGCGGCGCCCTGATCGACATCCCCGTGTCCGACGTGACCACCGCCCTCCAGGGCCAGGTCGCCGGCCTCACCATCAACAACAACACATCCGAAGTCGGCGTGGTGCCCTCGATAAGGGTCCGCGGCACTGGCTCCATCTCCGCCGACAGCTCGCCGCTGGTGATCGTGGACGGATACCCCGTGCCCGACGGACTTTCCACCGTCAACGCCACCGATATCCAGTCCATAGAAATCCTGAAGGATGCAGCGTCGGCCGCAATCTACGGCTCACGCGCAGCCAACGGCGTCATCATGATCACCACCAAGAGCGGCAAGGCCGACGAGCCCCACTACTCCGTGAAGGTGTATCAGGGTATGAAATACGCCTACAAGCTGCACGACCTGCTCACCGCCACCGACTATCTGAGACTCCAGGAGTACGAAGAATCCGTCGGCGGACCTGCCGTCAAGGGTCAGGACAGGGCGGCGGCCTGGATCGAGAAGAACATCGGCGCCACGGACTGGCAGCGTGAGGGCCTGCGCGACTTCACCGGCATCACCAACGCCCAGTTCACCGTGAGCGGCGGCCGCAAGACCATGCGCTACTACACCTCCGCCTCCTACACCAAGGACCAGGGTATCATGCTGCAGAACTCCGTGGACAAGCTTTCGCTGCGCACCAGGCTGGATGTGGACCTCAGCCCCAGCATCAAGTTCGGCTACAACATCTCCGCCAACTATTCCCAGACTGAGCGTCCCCGCAACAACTTCATCGACTTCTACAGGACCCCGTCCTTCCTCCCCGTGACGCACAACGACTGGACCACCGAATTCACAGGAGGCTACACCGGATTCGCCCGCGGAAGCCACTTCAACCAGATCACCACCCCGACCGGCGACCCCGATGCCTACGGCAACCCCACCTGGGACAGCAAGGTGAGCCCGTTCAACTCGGCCAACAACAACCCCAAGAGCGTCATGGCCAACACCGAACGCTGGGGTGAATCCTTCTCCGGCCTGGGCAACGTCTACCTGGAAATCACCATCGTGAAGGGCCTCAAATTCAAGAGCTCCAACGGCTTCAACGTCCGTTACACCCCTTCCTACAGCTACCAGAACCTCAACGCGCTCAAGGACGGCACCCCGAGCGAGGCGACATTCAACAGCACGCTGTATGTGGACCTGCTCACCGAGAACACCCTCAACTACAACCTGACCAAGGGACGCCACAAGCTCGACCTGCTTGCCGGCTACACCCTCGAAAGTACCCGCGTGCAGCGCGTCGCCCTCGACGGCACCGGCTTCCCGACGGACGACATCCACACCCTGAACGCAGCGACCGTGTTCTCCCTTGCGGCCAGCAACAACGGCAACGGCGCCGGCACCGGCACGTTCCGCTATCCCGACAAGATCCTGGAGTCCGGCCTCGCCAGGGCTACCTACAGCTACGCCGACAAGTACCTGCTCTCGGCTTCCATCCGTCTGGACCGTTCATCCCTCTTCACCCGCGGCAACCGTAACGCATGGTTCCCTTCGGTCTCGGCCGGATGGAGGGTCTCGCAGGAGCCGTGGATGCAGCACATCGACTGGCTCAACACCTTGAAACTCAGGGCTTCCTACGGTGTGACCGGCAACAACAACGTCAATTACTTCTCCGCCCTCGAGGTGCTCGGCGGCGCCAACTACGCCACCGGCGCCGGCAACGGCGCCCTGGTCTCCGGCACGGCCAACAATTCTTCCACCCTGGCCAACGCCAACATCACCTGGGAGCAGACCGATGAGTTCAATGCCGGTCTCGACCTCAGCGTGGTCAGGAACCGCATCAACCTGAGCGTCGATGCCTACTACTCCATCACCCGCGCCCTCCTCTTCGAGCAGCCGACCCAGTCCTTCACCGGATTCACCAAATACTGGAACAACATCGGACGCGTCCGCAACGCCGGCGTGGAGATCCAACTGAACACGATGAACTTTACGAACCGCAACTTCACCTGGACCACCGACTTCAACTTCTCCCTCTCCAGAAACAAGCTCCTCGAGATCGGCGGCGAAAGGGAAGTCATCACCCAGGGCGAGCGCAACGAGAACTACATCGCGCGCGTGGGCGAACCTCTTATCCAATACTATGGATTCAGGACCTCCGGCGTCTGGAATTCCACCGATGAGATACAGTCCAATCCGCACTTCGCAGCCGACGTGCCGGGAGGCCTCCGCATCGTGGACACCAAGACCGACGGAGTGCTGAACGACGAAGACCGCGTCGCTCTTGGAGACCCCTATCCCGACTTCACCTACGGTATGACCAACACTTTCAAGATCGGCAAGTTCGACCTGTCGTTCCTCATCCAGGGAGTCCAGGGCATCACGGTGTTCAACGGCGACGTCTTCTACAACGAATCCCACAAATACAACACCGCCTACCTCAAGGACCGCTGGGTCAGCCCCCAGGATCCCGGCAACGGCAAGGTGCCTTACATGAAGGTCGGCTACGACATGCTCCTGACCGACTATCCCCTCCAGGACGGCTCCTATGTGTGCCTGCGCAACGTCATCATGGGCTACACCTTCTCCAAGAAGGACCTCCGCAACAAGCTTGACGGACTCCGCATCTATCTGACCGGCAACAACCTGGCATACCTGTGGTCCAAGGACTACAAGGGCGTGAACCCCGAATCCAGGATGACTTCCGGAGTGTATTCCTCTCCTATGATTGCCGGCTACCAGCGCGGCGGCTTCCCCGTGACAACCACCATAACCTTTGGTGTCGATGTAAAATTCTAATCGAGACGCTGTATGAAAAGATATATATTACCTGTATTGCTTTCCGTCCTTGCGCTGACATCCTGCAACCTCGACAAGTATCCTTTCTCCGAGGTGGCCGCCAGCGAGTACGTTAAGGACGCCACGTCCGTGAACAACCTCGTGATAGGCGTCTATAACGGCCTGTACGACGTGCTTTACAATGAATGGGCAATGACCGAGCTGCGCTCCGACAACGCCCGTATGCGTGTCAACAACTCCACCTCCCAGGATTCCAAGCTGATCGAACAGCTCGACCAGCTGGTGGTGCTCACCGCCAACGCCTGGGTGCAGGACTACTGGGATGCCATCTATGTGGTGGTGAACAGGGCGAACACCGTCCTCGCCAACCTCGACGTGGTCTCTGATGAAGCCCTTCGCGCCCGCTACGAAGGCGAGGCCCGCTTCCTCAGGGCCTGGATGTATTTCGACCTTGTGCGCCTCTGGGGCCCTGTTTTCATCGTCAGGAGCAAGACCGGAGCCGACGAGGCCCGCTACATGCAGCGCTCCCCGGCGGAAGATGTGTGGGCCCTTATCGAGGAAGACCTCGAGGCCATCGTGGACAACAAGCTTCTTCCCGACGCCATGCCTGCGGCAGATCTCGGCCGGGCGGACATGAAGGCCGCCAAGGCCCTCCTTGCCAAGGTCTATATGACTGAATACAAGCCCTCCGAGAGCAAGTACGCCAAGGCTTCCGCCCTTCTCGGCGAAGTGCTCGAGGCCTGCGGAAATCCCGCTTCAGGCGCCGCCCTCGTGCCCTATGCCGACATCTTCGACAAGAACAAGGAATGCAACGCC
Source organism: Bacteroidales bacterium (assembly GCA_016288775.1). GTDB lineage: Bacteria > Bacteroidota > Bacteroidia > Bacteroidales > UBA932 > Cryptobacteroides. The sequence continues at coordinate 5,965 of JAEELG010000118.1, forward strand.
GAAATAATCTTCGCCGTCCGCTACCGCAGCGGCAACGTCGGAATCGGCTCGCCGTTCACGACTCTCTACGCGCCTGTCAACAACGGCGGCAACGTGGCCATCGGCGCACCCAAGCAGTACAACTATCCCAGCAACAGCATCATCTCCGCGTTCAACGCCAATCCCGGCGACCTCCGCAAGGACGTATGCCTGCAGGAGAGCTATTTCAACAAGACCACCGGAGTGGTTGTGGACAATGCCAACGCCCGCTACTGCAGCAAGTTCATCGATCCCGACATGACCAGCGAGTACGATGCCGAGAACGACTTCCCGGTGATCCGCCTTGCCGACGTGATGCTGCTGAAGGCCGAGGCCGACAACGAACTGGGCGGACCTTCCGCCGGGTCCCTCGTGCTTCTGAACGCCATTCGCGAGCGTGCCGGAATCCCTGTGTATGATATGTCCGACGTGGCCTCCAAGTATGCTTTCCGCCAGGCGGTAAGGACCGAACGCCGGCTCGAATTCGCCTTCGAGAACCAGCGCTTCTTCGACCTGCTCAGGTGGGGGACGGCAGTGTCCACCATCAACGAGTATCTCGCTTCCGAGCCCTTCTACGCCGCATACGACTATGTGGTCAACCCTATCGCCGAATGGCAGTCCAAACTGCCCATCCCGGTGTCCGTATTGAACATTAACAAGAGTGTCGCCCAGAATCCGGGCTATTGATGCATACGATTATGAGAATCAGTAAATTAATCATACTTACGACTGCCGCCGTGCTGGCAGTGTACGGCTGCGACCGGATCCACGTCGACGAGGTGACCCTGTCCGCACCGGTGGTAGAGGCGTTCGCCCCTGCTTCCGCTCCCGTCGGGGCCGAGATCCGAGTCACCGGCAAAAGCCTCAACAACGTCACGGAGGCGTACATCGGCTCGGTGAAGGTGGACATCATGGAAAAGGTGTCCGACACCAGGCTGTCCCTGAGGGTGGCCGGCGGAGTCACCACCGGCAAGATCAAGCTGGTGAACACCGTGGGAGAAGGCCTCTCCGCAACTGAATTCAGCTGCACCTTTGCAGTTCCCGCCATCGCCGCGTCCCTGCTGCAGGCAGAGGCCGAAATGGGGGATGAGGTGCTCCTTTCCGGCACGAACCTCAGCGCCGTCACCTCCGTGATCTTCACAGCAAACGGCCAGACCAAGGGCCACGAGGCGGAAATCATCGTCGCCTCCGAAGATGAGGTCGTGGTGAAGGTCCCTTATGTCGAGGAGGCCGACGCCAGGATCACCCTCGGCTATTTCGACGGCACGGGCGAGGCTTTCACCCCGCTCGACGGCGCCCCTTCGATCAAGGTGATACGTTATGTGCCTACGTTCAACGCATTTACGCTGGACCGCACTCCCGTCGGCAAGAGCGTCGTGCTCACCGGGTCATACCTGAACAACATCGACAAGGTGACGGTAGGGGAATTTGAAGCCCCTCTGTTCAAGGATGCCGGCCAGATTACTTTCACGGTGCCCGCAGGCAACTTCGAGGACGGCGAGACTACCGTCCCTCTGACGGCATGGTATTTCGACAACAACGAGAGCATCGTGCTGTCCGACGCCTTCGTGGTGTATGTGCCGTTCGTCCGCTTCTGGGAGAACGTCCGCACCTGGGCGCAGGGCCGTACGGAGAACAACGAATACGTGTCCTTCTTCTCTCCGGAGACGGGCGTGGCCTACGAGAACGCCAAGTGGAAGGACGTGCTGGATCCCGTGGCCCTCAAGCACAACGGCGACCAGTGGGCTGCGGCCAACACCCCCAAGCCCGGCGTGGTGTCGGATGAGGAGTACAACTCAGTGCTGCCTTATTTCTTCTTCTCCGCCGTGAGCGGCAACGTGCTGCAGATCAATTCTCCGGCCAACTCCAACAGCCAGCTGAAGAACTTCTACATCAGTTTCGCCGGCACCCCGGCCAACGACTACCGCGTTCCCGGCAGCAACAACAACCTGCCCGGCACGCCTATCCTTGCCTTCCGCTACCTCAATCCCGCCTCTGCCGTGGAGGCCGAGACGGCGCTGATCCAGAAGGTGCTGAGCGGGAAGCTCGACAATATCAACGAGGCCCTGTTCCCCATAGATGTTGCCGCGGGCACCGTTGCCGGCATCTCGGTGGCATCTCTTGCAGGCGCCATCAAGTCCGACAAGTGGTGCGACCACCAGACCTCCGAGCTCAAGGATGATCCGGGCTACAAGACCGACGCCGTGTTCCTCGTGGCCTACTACTCCAACAACGGCTTCGACAAGGAGCAGCCTGCGAAGAATATCCGCCGCCTGGGCATACTGCACGTGACCGGCATCGACTGGGGCGTGTACAACAACTCCAACTTCGGAAGCACCCGCGTGACTTTCAACTGCTACTGGCAGAAATACGATTACGACTATTCCAAACTTTAAAGCACGCTGAATATGAAAAAGATATTTGGAATACTGATGTTTGCCGCAGCCCTCTTCGCCTCCTGCAAAAAGGAAACGCAGACCCTGGTCAACACCCCTGCGGTCAACGTGACCACCGAGAAACTCGACCCCAACACCGATGAGAGCGGCACCGTGCGGGCTTTCGCAGGCACGAAGGTCACAGCCAAGGGTCTCAACCTCGACAAGGTCGGGGCCGTGAAGATAGACGGGAAGGAGGCCACGATAGTCGAGAAATCGATGAAGGCCCTCGTGTTCGAGATTCCCGCAATGGAAAAGGCCCAGCAGGATGAGCCCTATATGGTTCTGTTGGAGGTGTTTGACGCCGATGCCAAGACCGTCGTGTTCAAGTACGACTACTTCGTGACGGTGCCCGTGACCGACGCCCTCGTGAGCGGCTTCGATCCCAAGAGCGGCACCGTGGGCACCACGGTGACTATCAGCGGCCGCAACCTGGAGCAGCTCGGCACGGTGTCCTTCGGGGGCGTGCCTGCCGACATCCTGTCCCTGGAGTCAGCTTCTGCTGTAGTCAAAGTGCCCGCAGTGAGTGTGACGCAGGCCGACACCGAGCTTGACGTCGCTGCCGTGTGGGCAGGCGGGACAATCACTATGGCCGACAAGTTCACCCTGAGCGTTCCCGTCTTCACCGGCTTCTCGCAGGCTGAGCCCGCAAGGCTCGGTGACGAGGTGGTGCTCAGCGGCCGCAACCTCACCCTGGTCTCCTCCATCAAATGGGGAGACGAGGAGCTGCTGATAGCGGAAGCCTCGGGCGAATCCATCACATTCAAGATCCCCTCAGGCATCCCCGAGCAGAATCCTCCCGTGGCAAGCAGGGCCCTCACGGCTTTCTACGGCATTCCCGCCGAGCAGCCTGTGACCATACTCTCCGATTTCAGGATCGACACCTCGCCCATTGGCCCCGCAGCTCCGGTCCTTGCGTCCGTCGCCCCGGCCGATGAAGGCTACAGCGGAATCTTCCTTGGCAGGACCGTCACCGTGAAGGGTGAGAACATGGCTTCCATCGAGAAGTTCGAAATTGACGGCGTCGAAGCGGCTCTCGCAGCTGCTCCCACCGACATCCAGGCGCAGTTCGTCGTGCCCACGGGCATCAGCGGCACCGCCGCCAGGGAGGTCAGCCTCACCGCTATATGGAACGGCGGCAACCGCGCCGATTTCGGCACCGTGACCGTGTATCCTTTCTACTACACCAGGGGCCTGAGGATAGGCACCGGCTCCAACTCCAAGAGCACCTATCCCGCCTTCAACAACCAGAACGCCTTCATCCTGCTCGACGAAGGACGCGTCATCTCCGCCGACGAGTGGAACGACATCCCCGTGGATGCTCCCGCTAAGGCAGGCACCAACGCCGTCGTCTCCCAGTCCAGCAAGGTGACCGGAGGCAGCAAGGATGACTACTATGCGGTCAAACCCTATTTGTTCGCAAGTGCTTCCAGCGCCCATAAACTGGCGTTCAACAACCCCGCCAACTCCGCTTCCCAGCTGAAGACCCACCGTCTTGCCGACCTCAGCACTTCGCTGCCGAGCACATTCGGCACGCCCATAATCTTCATGAGGATAATGGGCGAGGGTGATACCAAGACCAACGTGGCCGCCGGCACGCTCGCGGACATCCTCTGCGAGACCGATCCCGCCGGCACCAGCGCCCCGGCATTCGGCAAGGAGGAAGGCAGCACCTGGATCAAGGGCAGCGTGCTCTGCCTGCAGTACCTCACCTACGACCATGCATCGACCACCGGCGGCAAGGCTGCGGACATCTCCGACGTCCACAAGACCGGATTCATGTACATCCGTGAGGTGACCTGCGGCAATCCTGCCACAGGACTTGCACTCGAGTCGAGGGAAGGCTACATCGAGGTCGACCTCTACTGGTCAAACGTAATAAATGAGTAAAATGCTGTTTGCAGAATTAGCAGTGCTCTTCGCGCTCGCCGCTCCGGCGGGATGCTCGAGCCGATTTGTGATACCGGATCCGCTCCCTTCCGGACAGGAAGCGGGAGTGGTGGTGAGCGACACGGAGTCTTTCCGTGCCGCTCTCCGGCTTGCAAAGCCGGGAGATACCATCCTCTGGGCGGACGGCGAATACGAGGACGTGGCCGTGAAAATGACGGCCAGCGGCAGCGAAGGCGCCCCGATTACCCTGCGGGCCCAGACCCCCGGCAAGGTGGTGTTCAAAGGCGTGTCGTCAATTCAGCTGCAAGGCAGCTGGCTGGTGGCTGAAGGCTTTTCGTTCACCCGGCTGGACACTTCCGTGAAGGGCTCCGTGCTCACTTTTGCAAAGGGCAGCAGCAACTGCCGCATTTCCGGCTGCAAGATAGACGGACGCAGCAGCAAGCCCTCGGAAGTGGACACCAAATGGGTGTCGATGTACGGCACCCACAACGAGATATCGCACTGCACCTTCCTGGAAAAGAAGAACATGGGCTGCCTGCTCGTGGTCTGGATGGAAGCCGGGATCGTGCCGGGGCACGTGATTGCCGACAACTACTTCACCCGTCCCTACACCCATTACGACGACAAAGGCAAGGCCCGCAACGGCCAGGAGTCCATACGCATAGGCACGAGCGACTTCTCCATGTCGGACGGCGGCTGCATCGTGCGCGGCAACCATTTCTACCGCTGCGACGGCGAAAGGGCTGAAATCATCTCCAACAAGAGCTGCGGCAACATCTACGAAGGCAATCTCTTCGAAGAAGGGGAGGGCTCACTGACCCTTCGCCACGGCAACGCCTGCACCGTGAGGCGAAATTATTTCCTCTCCGGCGGCAGGTCTGAAGTCGGTGGCGTGCGCATCATCGGCGAACGCCACGTGGTCGAAGACAACTTCTTCTACAAGCTCACCGGAAGCAACTACAAGAGCGCACTGTGCGTCGTGAAAGGGGAGTCGGAAGCTGCGCTGAACGGATACTGGACGGCAAAGGACTGCGTGGTCCGGGGCAACATTTTCGTGGACTGCCTCAATGGGATCGTGGTCAACTACGGCCAGCGCGACACCCAGGACAGCGCACCTGTGAACCTTCTGGTCAAAGGCAACACCATCGTTTCCGGCAAGAACTATATGATTCCCGTGAGTGTGCTGGAGGGCACCCCCGAGGGCGCGGTCACATGGGAAGACAACATCATCTTCGGAGGCTCCCAGAAGGGCGTCTCCCTGGAAACCGCGGGCAGCAGACCCGTAGTCGGCGACAATTCTGAAATCATTTCCCTCATACGGAAGAACGCAGGAATCCAATGGTAAGGCACTTTACACAGATACTCCTTCTCGCGCTGGCCGTCTGCTCCTGCGCCCCCCGTTCCTTCGGTCTGGAAGACATAGGAAGGGCGCTGGAGGCGGCTGGCCCCGGCGACACGCTAGTGGTGCGTGACGGCGTCTGGAATGACGTCACGCTTCGCTGGTGCGGCAAAGCCGATGCCGCCAGGCCCGTGGTGGTGCTGGCCGAAAATCCCGGCCGGGTGGTCGTGGAAGGACGGTCGTCGCTGCACATCAGCGGCAGCGGCCTTGTGGTCAGCGGCCTGTTATTCCGCAACTGCACGGCCGAAAGAGGTGCCATCGTGGAATTCCGGGACGGCGATTCGCTCGCCGGAGGATGCCGCCTGACCGAGTGCGTGCTGGATTCCTGCAATCCGGCGCGCCGCGACATTTCCTACAGCTATGTCCACCTCTACGGCCGCGGCAACCGGGTGGACCATTGCTCCTTCACGGGCAAGCTGAACCTGGGGGTCACGCTCATCGTGATGCTCAACTACGACGGCTGCGACGACAACCACCACAGCATAGACCACAACTACTTCGGGCCCAGGCCGGTGTACGGCTCCAACGGGGCCGAGACCATACGCGTGGGCACTTCTCAGCAGTGCATGCAGAATTCCCGCGCACATATCTGCGACAACCTCTTCGACCGCTGCAACGGCGAGGTGGAGGTCGTGTCCATCAAGTCTTCGGAGAACGTCATCGAGCGGAATGTGTTCTATGAATGCCAGGGCGTGCTTGCCCTTCGCCACGGCGATCGCAACCAGGCCCTGGACAACCTGTTCATCGGGCACGGGGTCCGCAACACCGGCGGAGTGCGCATCGTGGGCGAAGACCAGGTGGTGCGGGGAAATACCTTCCTCAGCCTTGCCGGAGAGCGATTTTTCTCCGCGCTCGCCCTTATGTGCGGCGTGCCCAATTCCCTGCCCAACCGCTATATGCAGGTCAGGAACACTATTATAGAGGACAACTCTTTCGAAGCCTGCCGCAGCATCGAGTTCAACACCGGACTGGACTTCGAACGCACGCTCGCCCCGGAGGGCACCGTCTGGAAAGACAATACCGTGAATCCCGTCCAGACAAGCTCCGAACCGTCATATGAAGAGCTTGCCGCCGGACGCGGTGCCTCCTGGTTCGTCGCAGGAGCCCCTGACACCGGTGAAGTTGAAGAAATCGTCCTGAAAGACAGTCTCTATGTGTTCGAAGAAGGGATGCGTATCACCCGTCCCACCTTGATCCGGGCCGCGGAGGGCGCTTCTCCTGAGGTGATTTTTGCCGGCAGGAAGAGCCAGAACATGATCACCATCTGCGACGGCGGGTCCCTCGTCGTGCGCGGCATACGCTTCAGCGGCCGCCTGACCCCGGGCCGCAGCCTCGCGAAAGGCATCATCTCCACGGACGAGAACATGGTGGAACCCTACACCCTCACGGTGGAGGACTGCAGCTTCTCCGATTGCGGGGAAAGCGGATTCGTGCCCATCCGCGGGCTCAAGGGCACTTTCGCCGAGAGCGTGACCGTGCGCGGCTGCTCCTTCGAGGCCCTTTCCGGCGACGCTATAAACTACGCCGCCGAGACTGGAGACAAGGGACGCTACAACGCCGACGACATCCTCATCGAGGGCTGCAGCTTCAAGCGCATCCTGGGCATACCTGTGCAGATTGCCAGGAACGGCAGCGACGAATCCACCGCTGGACCCTACGTGACCGTGCGCGGATGCACCTTCGACGACTGCTGCAACAAGGTCCGTGGCTCGGTGCTGAGGATTATCGGCGCCCAGGTCCTGGACATCTCCGGCAACACTTTCTCCGGAAGCGGCCGCGGCGGATACTCCATCCGTCTCGACGAAGCTCCCTGGGAGAAGATCACCGTCCGGGGCAATACTTTCCACGATAGTGGTAAAATCTTATCCAACAGAACATTATGAGAATAATAACCATATTTCTTGCGCTTGCTCTCTGCGCCTGCACCCAGACCGGAGAGAGTTCGCACCCAAGCCTTCTGCTCACGTCCAGGGGCGTGAAGGAAGTCCGCGCCCACAAGGGGAAGCTTCCGGTTTTCGACGCCTCGCTGGACAAGCTGATCCAGGATGCAGATGCCGCGGTGGCGCGCGAAATCTGCCTTCCCACCCCCAAGGACGGCGGGGGCGGCTACAGCCACGAGATGCACAAGCTCAACTATTATGATATGTATAATATGGGCATTGCCTGGCAGCTGAGCGGAGATGAAAAATATGCACGTAAGGTCAAGGAAATCCTCCTTGCCTATGTGGATTTCTACCCCTCGCTGGATTTCCATCCCCTGGGCTTGTCCGGCAATCCCGGCCGAATTTTCTGGCAGACCCTCAACGAAAGCGTGTTCCTGGTGCATACCGCAGTGGCCTACGACTGCGTGTATGACTACCTTTCCGCCGAAGAGCGCGGGCTCATCGAAAAGGAGTTCTTCCGCCCCTACACCGACTTCATCATGACCGGCCTTCCCAGCAACAGGGCCAACACCAAGATGTTCAACAATCTCAACAATTGGGCAACCTGGGCCTGCGCCGGAGTCGGTATGATAGGTATCGCGATGGGCGACGATTCGCTGGTGCAGAAGGCACTCTACGGCAGCGACCTCAGCGGAGAGGGCGGATTCCTCCGCCAGATGGACGTCCTCTTTTCTCCGGACGGCTATTTCACGGAGGGCGCTTACTACCTGAGGTATGCGATATGGCCCTTCGTCACCTTCGCCCAGTGCCTGGATGTCAATAATCCGGAGCTGAAGATTTTCCAGTATCGCGACGGCATCCTTCTCAAGGCGGTCGATGCCCTGCTCCAGATGGCCTACGAAGGCGAATTCATGCATTTCAACGACGCCCTGGAAAAGGGCTACAGCGCGCAGGAGCTCATTTCCGCCGTGGACATAGCCTACCACGCCAATCCCGCCGACAAGAGCCTCCTGTCTGTCGTCCAGGACTATCAGCACAAGGTGCTCGTGTCCGATGCCGGATTCGCAGTGGCCAAGGGCATTGCGGCAGGGGAGACCGAGCCCCTGAAACTCCACAGCATGTGGCTGCGCGACGGCGGTGACGGCTCCGAGGGCGCCTTCTGCATAATGAGGCCCTCTTCCGAAAAGCTCAACAGCGCGCTCACCTTCAAGGCCACATCCCACGGCCTGAGCCACGGGCATTTCGACAAGCTCACCTTTGCTTATTACGACGCAGGCAACGAGATTGTGACCGACTACGGCGCCGCCCGTTTCCTCAATATCGAGGCAAAGTACAACGGCCACTACACCCACGAGAACGAGAGCTGGGCCAAGAGCTCGATAGCCCACAACACCTTGGTCGTGGACGGGAAGAACATGTTCGGCGGCAAGTGGCGCGAGTCCCAGAAATACCATCCCACCGTGCTCTGGCACAGTTTCGAGGACGGCCTGCAGTGCGTCGCCGCCCGCGAGGACAATGCCTACGAGGGCGTGTCCTTCACCCGCTACCTCGTCTATGCCGACGTGCCTTTCCTGGAGTACCCCCTGATCATGGACGTGCTCAAGGCGGAAAGCGCGGGCAGGCACCAGTACGACTATCCCCTCCACTACAACGGGCACATGATATCCCTTTCCGTCCCTTACGAAAGGGCGCTTACATCGATGTCCACCCTCGGCCCTGCCAACGGCTACCAGCACATCTGGACCGAGGCCAGGGCGCACGGCGGGGAAGGCACGACCTCCTACACCTGGCTCACCGGCTACAGGATGTACACCATATCCACCGCCACCACTCCCTCAACTGAGATTTTCATCTGCCGCGGCGGCGCTTCGGATCCGGATTTCAATCTCAGGAACGAGCCAATGTACATAGTCCGCGAGAAGAACGCCGGAGGCCACGTGTTCGCCTCCTGCCTGGAGACCCACGGCAAGTATGACCTGCAGGTGGAACAGTCGGCGAACCTTGTGCACTCCTGCAAGGGCGTCAAGGTAATTTCCGACGACGAAAACGGCATAACCGTACGATATGATTTCATCGGCTCCCACAGCGTGACGCTTAAAGTGAGCCCCACAGAAACGGCAACTGTAAACTACAATTGATATGAAGACAAGAAGCGAAACATTCCAGATCGGCAAAAAGCTCCCGTGGGAGCCTGCCGGAGAAGGCGTAAAGCGCCAGATTATGGGCTATGACGGCCAGTTGATGATTGTCAAGGTGCACTTTGAGAAGGGCGCCGTGGGCAACCTCCACGAACACTTCCACAGCCAGGCCACCTACGTGGTGAGCGGCAAATTCGAACTCACCATCGGCCGCAAAAAGAAGGTCCTCGTGGGAGGAGACGGCTACTACGTGGCTCCCGACGAGCTCCACGGATGCGTCTGCCTCGAGGAGGGCGTGCTGATCGACGTTTTCTCACCCCACCGTGCGGACTTTCTCAAGAAATAAGCCATGAAAGTCAAAGGTATGCGCTGGTGGGTGCTGGGACTCATAGTCCTGGTGACCATCATTAACTATCTGGACCGCAACACTCTCGGAATCATGTGGGCCAAGATCGTCGAGGACCTGGGCCTGATCAACACCGAAGGGATGTCGGAGGCTGAGTTCAACGACCTCAGCAAGAAGATGTTCCGCGACATCAACATGGTGTTCATGATTGCCTACGGCCTGTCGCAGATGTTCTCCGGAAAACTGTACGACAAGTTCGGCACACGCCGCGGCTTCACCTTCTCCGCACTCCTGTGGGGCATTTCCGATATGCTCACTTCCATCGCCGGAGGTTTCAAGTCCATTGGTGCCTTCCGTGCCGGTCTCGGACTCGGTGTCGCCGGCCCCTGGCCCGGAGCGGTGAAGAGCAATGCAGAATGGTTCCCCCAGAAGGAAAGGGCCATGGCCCAGGGCTTCTTCAATGCCGGAGCCTCGATCGGAGCCATTCTGGCGCCGATTTTCATTGCGCTAATCTATTCCGCTTTCGGCTGGAAGCTGACCTTCGTGGCTATCGGTATCCTGGCGCCCCTGTGGATCATCCCCTGGCTCATCGTGAACAAGAAAGGGCCAAAGGACCATCCCTGGATCACCGACAAGGAAAAGGATTATATCCTCAGCGGCCAGCCCGAGTGCAAGGTCGTGAATGACAAGGGCCTCAGCTGGGGCCAGCTCCTCTCCAGGCGCAAGAGCTACGCGGTTATCCTCGGCCGTTTCTTCCTCGACCCCATCTGGTGGATGTTCGTGACCTGGCTGCCCATCTATCTCGGCCAGAAGTACGGTATGGACATCAAGCAGCTCGCGGCGCATATGTGGATTCCTTACGTGGGAGCCGCCCTGGGTTCGCTTGCCGGCGGCTGGGTGTCCAGTTTCTTCATCCGCAAGGGACGCAGCGTGGGCTTTGCCCGCAAGGCGTCCATCGTCATCGGAGCCGCCATCCTGCTGCCTTCCCTCATCTGGGTGGCGTTCGTGCAGGATCCTATGGTAGCCGTGTCGGTGATGGCCATCATCCTTTTCGGATATCAGTTCACCATCAACAACATACAGACCCTGCCCGGAGATATGTACACCGGCAAGAGCATAGGTTCGCTTGCGGGGCTCGGCGGCGCAGCTGCGACCCTCGGCACCATTCTCAGCATGCTTTTCATACCTATGCTGACGGCTGGCGACAACTGGACTCCGTTCTTTATCATGGGCGCATCCCTGGTGCCGCTCAGTCTGATTTGCGTCTTCCTGTTCGGCGGAAAGATCGAACATGAGGCCCTGGTTGAAAGTAACACAAAATAAAATAAAGCATTAAACATTATGAGCAAAAAACTTGAAGGAAAAGTAGCAGTGGTGACCGGCGGTTCCCGCGACCTGGGCCGTGCAGTATCAGTCAAACTCGCCCGTGAAGGCGCGAAGGTGTGTGTCAATTACCGTGGAAGCGAGGAGGATGCCCTCGAGACCCTCCGTCTCATCAAGGGCGAAGGCGGTGAAGCCATCATCGTGAAGGGCGACATGACCAAGGCCGAGGACGTGAAGAACCTGTTCGAGAAGACGAAAGAGGCTTTCGGACCGGTTGTCCACGTGCTTGTGAACGTGGTCGGCGGCATCATGGGCCGCAAGGTCGTCACCGAGCAGGACGAAGACTGGTACAACCTGCTGATGGACGTGAATTTCAAGAGCGTCTGGCTCTGCACCCGCGAGGCCGTGCCCGCAATGACCGAGGGCGGCGCTATCGTCAACTTCTCATCCCAGGCCGCACGCGACGGCGGCGGTCCCGGCGCTTCCCTGTATGCAACTTCCAAGGCCGCCGTGCTTTGCTACACCAGGGCAATGGCGAAGGAACTGGGGCCCGCAGGTATCAGGGTCAACGCTGTGACTCCCGGAATGATCAACACATCTTTCCACGACAAATTCACCAAACCCGCAGCCCGCGAGAATCTCCACAACAGTGCCCCTCTGCGCCGTGAGGGTGAGGCCTCCGAAGTCGCCGACCTCGTATGCTTCCTCGCCTGCGACGAATCATCCTACATCACCGGCACCGGCATCGACATCAACGGCGGTGTGCTGTTCAGCTAAAAAACACGGAATATGAAAACCAATGAATCATACATTGCACCAAGTTGCAGCATCAATCAGCTGACGAGCTGTCATCTGGTATGTGCCAGCGATTTCAGGAAGAATAACAACGTTGAGACTGTGGTCATCGATGATGAATATGGTTGGTAAACTTGAAATTGCAGATATTATGAAAAAGATAATACTCGGATTGCTGGCTTTGCTGGCCTTTGCTGCCTGCCAGAGCGTTGAAACTGAAGTCCCTTCCGAAAAAGAGGGCGGGAAAGTCCCTATGACCTTTGTCGCTACTCTGGATATGGATGAGTCTGACACCAAGTTGGCGGTCGGCTCCGTGGACACGGAAAAAAAGGAATTGAATTTCACATGGAAGGCGGGCGACCAGATTGCCATATATGACAATATTTCCTCCACGCCGAACCTGTTCACCGCAACTGCGGATGGAACATCTGTTTCATTCTCAGGCAGCGTGACCGACGGTGCGACCAAATTCGTCGCAATCTATCCCTACTCTGCCGCCGAAAGTGCAAATGCAGAAACCGGCGCCTGCACGGCGTCTTTCCCGAGGGAACAGACTGCCGTAGCCGGAAGCTTCGACCCTGAGGCGCTCGTGGCGACCGCCTATGCTGAGGCCACGGATGTCAACCTCCGTTTCCGCCTGCTCGGCTCCCTGCTGAGCTTCAAGGTGGATTTCGACGACGTGGTTTACGTTGAGTTCTCCGGAAGCCGGCCGATGACGGGACAGCTCAGTTTTAACTCTACGGCATCCGGTCCATCAAGTGTGAGCACAGGCACACCAAACTACAAGGATGTAAGCATAAAGAATGCTGACGGAAGTCCTCTGACGAGAGGTGAAACGTACTATGTATCTGTCCGTCACACCGGCAGCAGTGCCCAGGAAGGATTCACGGCAAAGCTTATCACCGCTGATGCAAAGGTGGCCAGCAGGACAGGCAGTTCCAACCTGCAGATTGCCAGGAAGACCCTTTACCCCCTGGGTACATTCAGCAGCAGCAATATCAGCCTTGTCTATGACAGGAGTGCTGTATATAATGCCGGCTTCGATGTGATCATCGGCGGAAAGACCTACAACAAGGCAACGGACGGAGATGCAACGCTGCTCGCCGACGGGGGCGTCTTCAAGACCGGCACTACCGGCCTGGTCTTCCTGGACGCTTCCGCTACCATCACCAACACTTCGGAAACCACTATCACAGGCGATGTGGTGCTGGCCAGCAACGACCCTGAACATCCCGCGACCTATTCTAGTGCTGGCGGCAAGTCTATCGTGTTGAAATCCGGCTCCTTCGTGCTGGACAATCTCATCATCGACCTGGCCGCCTTTGCATCTTCTGGCCAGTTTATGACTAAGAAGGACAATGATGGCAATTTCTCTTCGCTGACCATTTCCAAGTGTGACATAAAGAATGTTAAAAGATCCATTTTTGCGCCCAATAGCTCTTACCTCAACAACGGTATTGTGAGCATTTTGATAAACGGATGCAAAATAGCGACGGGCGCTGATGTCCAGTTGTTTGCTATTAATTCTGGTGCTACCACACTTGTCGGCTATAAGGATTTCACCTTCACAAATAACGTCCTTTATAGTTCTACCGGAAATGCCCAGCAGACATATGTGTTCGCAACATCGGCAGCCGGCATTGATGCGTCTTCGTGCCAGCAGGAGGTCGTTATGGACAACAACCTCTTCTATAACATTGCTGCAGGCAACGGCATTTTCAGGACGCATACCGTCAAATCCATCTATATCCGCAACAATATCCTATGGGCGAAGGACGGTAATTATGGTTCAAACATTAAGCTGTTCAAGGCAAATATGTTCAATAATACATCACCGGCCAGCACAGACAGCTTTGAAGGTGCCTCATCCAACAACTACTGCTTCGGCAACCTTGGAGAAAAGGATTGGTCAATATGCGATGCTGCCTGCCGAGGCCCTCTGACCAACGTCACCGTCCTGGATTCGAACCCCATTGAAAGCTTTGACACGTCCACCGGTAAGTTCACCCTCAGTGCATATGCTGCCTACGGTCCCCAGCTTTAAAGTTTAAAAATATGAAAAAGAAATACTTAATGCCTAATTGCGAATGGCAGGTTGAAGCCCTGCCTTCCCAGCTCATCTGTGAGAGCAATTTTGATGGCAGTGTCACTGAAGACCTGATCATCGTAGATGAATTCCAGTGGTAACCCAAAAATGAATGCTATTATGAAAAAGATTTATTTGCTCAGCGCTATGGCTCTTTCGGCATTCATTTCCTGCCAGACCATAGAAACCGAAATCCCCGCAGGGGAAGATCTCCAGAAAGTGGAGATGACCTTCAACGCCTCTTTTGACCTCAGTGACGCTCTTGCCGCCGGCACCAAGGTCGCAGTGGGCGAAATCGACACTGAAAACAAAGCCCTCAAGCTCACCTGGAAGGCGGGCGACAAGATTGCCGTCTTCGACGACAAGTCCTCCGGCCCCAATGAGTTCGTGGCCAGCTCAGACGGAGACAAAGTCTCCTTCACAGGCACGGTCACAGCCGGCGCCACCCAGTTCATCGCCATCTACCCGTATTCTGCGGCAAAGAGCGTGGATGTGGCCACCGGCGCCTGCGAAATCGACTTCCCGCAGGACCAGCACGCCGTGGCCGGCAGCTTCGATCCCGAGGCCCTCGTGACCGTGGGATCCGCCACTTCCGAGAATCCATCCATCCGCTTCCGCCTCATCGGCTCGCTGATGAGCTTCAGCGTGGATTTCGACGACGTCGTGTTCGTGGAATTCTCCGGCAGCCGCCCCATGTCGGGCGACGTCACCTTCACCAATGCAGTCGAGGCCACCGGCCCGACCAGCGTGGCGACCGGCACCCCGAACTACAAGACCGTGACCCTAAGCAATGCCGACGGCAGTCCCCTGAAGAAGGGTGAAACCTACTACGTGAGCGTACGCCACACCGGCAGCAACTCCCAGGAAGGCTTCACTGCGAAACTCATCACCGCAGGTGCGCAGGTGGCCAGCAGGGTGGCAAGCAATCCTTTCCAGATTGCCCGCAAGACCCTTTACCCGCTCGGCACGTTCACGAGCAGCAATGTTAATTTCGCTTACGACAGGTATGCAGTCTATACTGCAGGCTTCGACGTGACCATTGCAG
The DNA here is from genome assembly GCA_016288775.1 of Bacteroidales bacterium. GTDB lineage: Bacteria > Bacteroidota > Bacteroidia > Bacteroidales > UBA932 > Cryptobacteroides. The sequence goes on from JAEELG010000118.1 coordinate 21,323, forward strand.
GAAAGACCTACAACAAAGCCACGGACGGAGATGCCACGCTGCTTGCCGACGGAGATGTCTTCAAGACTTCCAGCATGTCCGGCCTTATCTTCCTGGATGCTTCCGCCAACGTCACCAACACCTCCGAAGCAAAAATCACCTCGGACGTGGTCCTTGCCAGCAACGACCTGGATCATCCCGCGACCTATACTGGCACCCTCAGCAAATCGTTCGTCCTGGAGTCCGGCTCCCTTGTCTTTGACAACCTCATCATCGATATGGCCGCAATGACTTCCGGTCAGTTCATGACCAAGAAGGACAACAACGGCAGCTTCAACTCCCTTACCGTCAGTCAGTGCGACATCAGGAACGTCAAGAGGCCATTCTTCACGCCCAACAGCGCCGCGCTGGAATACGGTATCACCAGCGTCTTGATGAACGGCAACCGTATAGGTACCGGTGCCGGCGTGCAGCTTTTCCCCATCAATTCCGGCGCCACGACGCTCAAGGGCTACAAGGACTTCACCTTCACCAACAACGTTCTTTACAGTACTACCGGAGACGCCCTTCAGACCTATGTGTTCGCAACATCGGCAGCCGGCATCGATCCCGCTTCCTGCCAGCAGGTAGTGGTGATGGACAACAACCTGTTCTACAACATAGCGGCCAGCAGCGGCATCTTCAGGACGCACATCCTCAAATCGGTGAGCATCCGGAACAACATTCTCTGGGCCAAGGATGGCTCCTACGGCAGCAACATCAAAATGTTCAAGGCCAACATCGGCACTGAAGAGAATCCGGCTCAATTCGAAGGCGTATCCTCAGACAACTACTGCTTCGGCAACCTCGGTGAAAAGACCTGGACGATAAGCGATCAAGTCTGCCGCGGACCACTCTCGGACGTCACCATCCTGGATTCGAACCCCATTGCAAGCTTCAACGACGCCACCGGCGAATTCACGCTGGTCAGCGCCTATGCGGCGTTCGGGCCCCAGGTCCAACCGCAGTGAAGGACAGACGCCCCGCCTGCAGGCCCGTCGATTGACCCCGCAGCCGAAGGAACCCTCGTCGCCAACGGTGACGACGGGGGAACCTACGCGCTGATTACGTCTAAAGGCTACAACTACGAGTCGCCCGACGCCGACCATTCGCCGGCGGTGCGGCACGTCCGCCAGCAGTATGACGCCACGCTGGGCCGCTGGGTGTTTGCATTCGACATCCATATCGACACCGACACCAACAAGGGTGAAGAGTCTGACCGTCAGCGAAATGAGCTGAAGACCGACAATAATTCTCCCGCCTCGATGGTGGCCACGGAAGGTCAGGAACTGGCGGACAGCTGGCTCTTCCAGCTGCCTTCAGGGATGAAGACCACTACGTCTTTCACTCACGTGCACCAGATAAAGGGCCTGGACAACAAGGCGGGCACGGCAGACATATCCCAGCCCGTCATCACCTTCACCTGCCGCAGCACAAGCTCCAGGCAGGAGTTCCAGGTGATCCACGTGTCGCCTTCGCCGGAGGGAAACACCCTCAAGTATCTGGCTAAAGTGCCGCTGTCGGATTTTCTCGGGGAATGGGTGCGCGTGGAAGAGCGGATGACCTGCTCCACCAGCGGCTCCTATTCAGTGAGTATCACTCGCGTACGGGACGGAAAGTCGCTCGTGGACATACAGAACGAGCCGCTGTGCATGTGGCGGAGCGGTACTCCCGGACTCAGGCCGAAATGGGGGATCTACCGTTGGTTCGGCGAGGGACGTTCGGCCGCCTCGCAGCTGCGGGACGAAACCTTGCTCTTCGCTGATTTCAGCGTGACGAGCCATTAAGCAAAAAACGGCGCCTTGCACGGGCGCCGTTTTTGTTCGATTGCCTGGCCAGCTAGATGTTCTCTGCCACGAAGTCGACAGTCTTGAAGAAGATTTCCTCCATCTTGTCGGAGGCCTTGGCGTTGAGGCCGTGGTCGTAGTTCTTGTAGACCTGGAGGTCCACCTTTGCCTTGTGGCGCTTGAGCGCGTCGGCGAATGCCTCGCTCTGGCTGTATTCGACCGTGATGTCTCCCGTGCCGCAGAAGATCTGGGCTGCGATCTTGGTCTTCTTGGGAATCAGATATATCGGGGAAGCGTCCCGGAGGCACTTCTCGTCGCGGTCGCCGAAATACTGGATGCGCTGCTTGTCCTTGGTCTTCTGCACGATGGCGGCGGTGGTGAGGTCGTAGATGCCGGAATAGCCGAAGAAGACCTTGGCTTCAGGCGTCTTCATAGCGGCGCAGGCTGCAAGGTGGGCGCCGGCAGAAGTGCCGCCGAAGGCCATGCGTGAAGGGTCGACGTTGAGCTCCGCGGCGTGGTCTCGGATGTACTGGACGGCGTCCAGGACGTCCTGGATGGAGACATTCACGTTGGCACCGGGCTCGGGAGCAAGGGTGTATTCGATTCGCACGCCGGTGATGCCGTGGTTCTGGGCAAGATACTTGGTCAGGGGGCGGGAAGCGTCGAAGTTGCCCCTGGCCCATCCGCCGCCGTGGCAGAAGAAGACAACCGGGGAAGGGCCTTCGGAAATAGCCTTGTCGACGGCTATCTTGAGCTTTCCTTTATATTCGATTTCCACAGTTTCCACCTTGTTGTAGAGCTTGCCGGTGAGGCGGTCGTTCACGTGGGTGTAGGGGACATAGAGGTCGGGAATCTCGCTGAGATTGAGGATCTTGGCATAGCGGTCTTCCTTCTGGAGGGCATAGCTTCCGTCCGCTTTCTTCTCGAGTTTCATGGCGTAGCGGTTGGTCGGTACGGCATCCTGTGCGAATGCGCTGGACACGGTCAGGGCGAGGCCCGTGAACAATGCGAAAAAAAGTTGTGGTTTCATGTGTTTTGGTGTTTTATTTCCTATTTTTGTTTATTACATTTGCAAAGTGATAATTGGTTAACCAATTTACCTGCCGTTTGCAAATATAATTAAAAGTTGCTGATATGAAAAAATATTTTGGCATTATTATGGTTTTGGCTCTTCTTGCGGCCTGCAGTTCGGCTTTCTTGATCCCCGACCCCGTTCCCGGCGGAAAGAAAACGACTGAGCAGCAGCAGGATAGTACCGAACCGGCCAAGGACGAAACGCAGTCCGGCCTCAGGGCCGACGGCAACGATGAAGGCACCTACGAGCTCATACTTTCCAAGGGCTACAACTACGAGTGCCCCGACAATTCAGGCGCTCACGCTTCTGCGCCTTTCCGGCACATTCGCCAGAGCTACGACAAGGAACTGGGCAAGTATGTATTCGACTTCTATCTTCATATCGACAACGACGACGACAGGGGTCTTCCGAACATCACCGACCGCCAGCGCAACGAGATCAAGACGGATGCCCATTCGCCCGACTCCCTCGTGGCCCAGTACGGTGAAACTCTCCGCATGACCTGGAAATTCCGCCTCCCTGAGGGCATGCAGACCACCAACAAGTTTGCCCATATCCATCAGCTCAAGGGCATAGACAACAAAGAAGGCAACGCAGACGTGTCCCTTCCCGCCATCACATTTACCTGCCGTTCCCTCAGCAACGGAAAGCAGCAGTTGCAGGTCATTTATACTGCTTCCAATGTCGAGACCGCCGGAGGCTCCACCTACCTTGCCCGCACCGATCTTGCCGAGTTCCTCGGGCAGTGGGTGTCGGTCACTGAGACGGTGACTTTCGCAGACGAAGGAGTCTATTCGGTGGTAGTCAACAGGATAAGCGACGGAAAGCAGCTCCTGAAGGTTGATAAGGCAAGTCTGGATATGTGGCGTACGGGTTGCACCGGGATGCGCCCGAAGTGGGGTTTGTACAGGAATTTTGGAGAAAAACGGTCGCTGGCGTATCTTCTTCGCGACGAAATTCTTAAATTTGCAGACTTCGATATTAAAAAGCTATGATAAAATTTAAGGGCAAGATTGATGCGGAGACTGAGTTGCGTTCGGTTATTTGCCATATTAAGGAACTGATCCAAAACGATATAGTCAAGCCTGGAGAAAGGCTTCCAGCAGAAAGGAAGATTGCTGCAGACACTTCAGTGAGCCGCGCCAAGGTGCGCCAGGCCCTCGAGCGTCTGGAGTCCTACGGAGTCCTCCGGATTTTGCCGCAGAGCGGCTCGGTCCTTGTCAATTATTCTAAAACCGCCCTTGTCAAGCAGTTCGACAGCATTCTCACCGGCGGC
>JAEELG010000016.1 GCA_016288775.1 Bacteroidales bacterium
ACTTTCAGCTGTTCTCAGGTGGTGGATAAAACGGCTTTCGCCGAGCTTGTTTTCAGCGCCGCGGCCCAGACAGGGCGCAGCGTACGCATAGTCGACCGCCTCTGCCAGGGCGGCGACCATCCGGTCAACATTTATCACCCTGAGGGTGAATATCTAAAGGGACTTCTTCTGTACGTAGAATAGCGTTCTGCTAACCGGGAGAGTGTGATTCCCAGGGCCCTTTTCCCCTTAGTTTTTTGGGCCCTGGGAATCACACTCTCCCGGTTAGCAATACGTTTCAGTCTGCCGTCTCTATCAGTTCCAGCAGTTTGTCGATGGCCTCCGAGTCGGGGATGTGGCGGAGTACAGGAGTACTCTTGTGATAGATGGAGACGCGTCCGCCGCCTTCCCCTACATAGCCCCAGTCGGCATCGGCCATCTCGCCTGGGCCGTTTACTATGCATCCCATCACGGCGATCACCATGCCCTTGAGATGGGCGGTGCGGCGTTTCACTTCCTCGAAAGTTTCCTGCAGGTTGTACATGGTTCTGCCGCAACCGGGGCAGGCAATGTATTCCGGCCTGTAGAACCGGCGGCGGGCGGCCTGCATGATTTCATCGGCAAGGTAGCCGTCAATCCCTGCGGATGCAGGTATTTCGTCAATCTTGCGGTCAAGCAGTTGGGGGCCCCATTCCATTGCGGCGTCGAGCATGGGGTCCGTTCCCGGACGGTCTACGATATATCGCGCAACGGGAATCTCGTTCACCGGCGGTTCTGTGAGTGAAACGCGGATGGTGTCGCCAATGCCGTCCTGAAGCAGGGTGGAGATGCCTATGCAGGATTTGATTCGACCGGCATCGCCGTTACCTGCTTCTGTCACCCCCAGATGGAGAGGGAATACGGTCCCGGCCTCCTGCATCATCCGCACCAGTTCACGGTACGCCTGAACCATAACAACGGTATTGGAGGCCTTGAGCGATACCACCACATTGAAGAAAGAGGCGTCGATGCACATCTGGAGCCACTCCATCGCTGCCTTGGCCATTGCGAATGGGGTATTTCCATAGAGTTCGGTGATGTATTTGCCGAGCGATCCGTGATTCAGGCCTACACGGACAGCGGTCCCATGGTCCTTGCAGACCTCGAGGAACTCGGAGAATTTGCGGCGCGCGATTTCGTGATCGGGATGGAAATTGCCGGGGTTGATCCGCACCTTCTCGACTACGGATGCGCAGGCTATTGCGGTGTCTGATGAAAAGTGAATGTCGGCAACCAGCGGAACCATGCAGCCGCTATCGCGCAGGCGCCTGTGAATCTCTTTCAGCGCCGGCACATCCTGCAAACCGGGCACGGTAACACGAACCATTTGGGCACCCGCTGCGGCGAGTTCAAGGCATTGTGCAACTGTAGCTTCGACGTCCGACGTGTGCGTATTGCACATGGTCTGAACTACGACGGGAGCTCCGCCGCCAATCACAAGGCTGTCGCCAACGTGTACGCTAATCGTAGATATTCGATCCATATACTATGTCTCTGGCTTCCTGTTTGATTTGCTTTGTGGTCTTTCCCGTGCGCTTCGTGAGCTGGAAGTATACACCGATCGTCAATGATATGTCAATGGGATTGGCATATCTGTAAAAATAGGTGTTATAGGGGTGGAAAGTCTCGTTGTAATAGTCTGGTTGATAAAGGTTTTGAAGGCTCCATCTACCTAATAGGTTAAGATGGATTTCCACGGGGTCGAACATGAATCCGAGGCCTGCGCCGCCGACAAGTCCGTAGTCGAAACGGTATTCGTAGTCGCGGAACTTGTTCGTGTATTCTTCGTCAAGCCAAATGCCGCTGCGCTCAATCGAAAGCCTGTAACCGACGTAACCGCCAAGATTGGCCAGCACCTTGACCGGCGCCGAATCGAAATGCATCTGCATCATGGCGGGCAGCTCAACAGTTTCCATCGTAACGTCGGTGGCACCGTCTATATAGCCCAGGGGATAACCGGTGTCTGGATTGTCGTTGAAACGGACTCCGGAATGCCAGTAGGATACTCCCATCGTCAGACCGAAATAAGGCAGGTAGTTGAACATCTTCTCGTAATGGGTGAACATCAGCGAGAAGTATGTGGGCTGGAACTTAATGTCAGCGCCCATCTTGGTGGGGTTGAAATAAACGGTCGAGAAAGTGACTCCGTAATTGGCGCCTATCATGAAATAGTCGTTGAGTCCGGACACCCTGTTCACGTTGACAGTATCCAGATACTCCGGAGTGTATATCAGGGAGTCCTGCTGGGCGCGCAGGAGCGTGCAGCAGAATAACAGGGAAATGATGCAGCAGATAATGTTCCTCATCATTCAAACAGGGATTTGATGTCAATGACCTGCTCGACTTCGGAGCTTGGCGGAATCTCTATGTAATCCTTGTCACCAACGCTGAAATACAGCACCGATTCCGGCTGCCTGTGTTCCAGCAGCGAGCCTGTGTCGACTATGGAGTTGCGATTGCCGTCGTCGGTGATTCTCAGGGAATATTTGCCTTCCTTCAGGTAGGGGAAGGTAAGGGTGCAGTCATGGTCGGCGATGAATGTGCGGAGCACGCCCTTGCGCTTTTCGTCCTGCAGGTCCACGATGACCTTGCGGTCCACTCCGGTCAGATTGGCCTTAAGGGTGCTGAGTTTCTCGTCGGACGGGAGGGAGACCTTGACCTGGGTACTGTCGGAATAGAATCCGTTTATGTCGCGGAATGCGCGGTGGGGAATTTTCATCGTATATTCATAACCAGGCAGGAGTTCTTCCTTGGGCCGAAGGATGTAGCGGCGCAGATTAGCAGTGTCGCGCTCGACGGTAAAGGATCCGGTGAATTCCTTCTGCTTGGGGTTGCGGTAACGGAAATCCACGGAATCGAAGTTCTCGTAGATGATAGGGAAGTTGAATTCCAGTTCGAAACCGTTCTGCTCCACGGTTTCAGGAGACACGTCCAGCTTGAAGACGCAGGTGGTGTCTTCATGCTTGATGCTCTTGCGCGTCATTCTCTGGAGTACCCGTTTGCCTTCCGGCATGGGAAGACGCACGTGCTCGAGCGCAGGCTTCAGAAGTCCCAGACTGTCGGTCTTGCGGTAATTTACGAACAGATGAAGGGTGTCAGGCGCCGGTTTGCGGCTGTTCACCCAAATCTCCAGACTGTCCTGGAGTATGTTGAACTGGGTAATGACCTGGTCGGCCCTGTATCCTCTTACCCAGAGTGAGTCTATCCACGCATAAGGCGCCATGAACGTGACATACGCCGCCCTGTCCGCTGTGCGTACTTTATTTACGAGGAACTGTTTTGACGGCTTTTCACGGAACAGGCGCATTTTGTAGTCGACACGCCTGGCTTCGCACATGAGCGTGTCCAGCATGTCGTATTTGAGCATTTCCGGAAGGGTGTCGTTGACGACTACCACCGGCCTCACCAGGGAATCCACGAATCCGACAATCTCATTGTCCGGGTCGTAGATATTGTTGTTGTTCTCGTCCTTTATCGCGTACAGACGGTAAGTGGTATCCGCAAGATAAGGCAGGCAGAAGTATCCCCAGTCGTCCGTCTTGATGGCGGCGTAGGGACGTTTCAGGAATACCGCGGAGTCTGAATGGTCCTTGTAGAGCAGCACCGTCGCACCCTTTACCGGGCGCAAGGTATTGCAGTCCTGCACCACGCCTGTCAGCAACAGGGAATCGATGGTAGGCCCGGTGGAGAACACGTAAGTATAGCCCGGGAATTTGTTCCCCTCGTTGTTGTCGGCGAGGGCGTCGGTCAGGTTGAGAGTATAGGTGGTGTTGGAATCCAGCGGCTCCTCGAAACTGACCACCAGGTATTTCTCCTTGATGCGCGCCTTGGGGGCTTTGGCCTGTGGTGGCGAGAGGAAAATGTTCTTCTGGTCCTTGATGGTGACGTACTCGTCAAAACGGAACATTATCTTGGTCCCGCGAACTGGCACGTTGACTGCTCCGGGCAGAGGATTGATATCGATTATCAGCGGCGGAATAGTGTCCTTGTCGCCACCCGTGGGCGCCTGCTTGGTGTTGGCGCACGAGTGGACGAATATCATGGGCAGAAAAATCGCCGCGGCTATTATCAATGGTAGGAAACGCTTGATCATAAGTCACTTATTACGACATCCTCTATGCCGTCTATTCGTTTGAGTGCGGATTCGATTTCTTCCTGAAGGCCGGGCCGGTTTATGCCCTGCAGGCTGATCATGAGAGGAATCCTGGCCCTTTCTACAGCAACGTTGCTCTCCTTTGCCAGCATCTTTTCGGCTTCGGCCAGCATCGAGGTATCGTTGGCACGTATCCAGTCCAAGAGCTTGTGCTTGGCGCTCCGGGTATGGAGGAAGGTGAGCCATTCAAGCTTAGGAGTGGCCTTGCGGGCTGTTATTATCTCCACCTGGTCGCCGGATTTCAGCACATGCGACAGGGGAGCAAGGCGCATGTTGATCTTTGCCGCAATCGCATGGTTGCCGACCTTTGTGTGAACCTTGTACGCGAAGTCGAGAGCCGTCGACCCCTTGGTAATGCTTTTCTGGTCGCCTTTGGGTGTGAACACGACAACTTCGCGGGTGACGATGTCTTCCTGGATCAGGTCGAGGAGCTCCAGGGAATTCAGATTGTCGCTGCCGAGAATCTCCTGAATCTTGGTCAGCCAGTTGTCCATCGTGGAATCGGACTCCGAAAGGTATCCGTCATTCTTGTACGCCCAATGGGCGGCAATACCCTTCTCGGCTATGTCGTCCATCCTGCGGGAGCGGATCTGAGCTTCAACCCAGAATCCGGATTTGCTCATCAGGGTGCAGTGAAGCGCTTCGTAGCCGTTGTTCTTGGGTTCTCCGATCCAGTCACGCATCCTGCTTGGATTGTCTTTGTACAGACCGGTCAGGGTGGAGAGAATGCTGAAAGCCTGGTCGCGCTCGGATGCCCCGGGGAGCGCAGAAGGCTCGAAGATGATACGAACGGCGTAAAGATCGTAAATCTGCTCGAATGGCACATGCTTGGTCTTCATCTTGTGCCAGATGGAGTAAGGAGTCTTCACGCGCTTCTTGATTTCGAAGACAAATCCCTTTTTGCCGAGAGCGGCGGCGATTGGTTCGATGAATTCATCGAGCTGACGGATTCTCTCCGAGGAATCCTTTTCGAGCCGGTTCTCAATGTCTTCGTAGGCGCGGGGCTGCATATGCCTGAGCCAGATGTTTTCCAGTTCCGACTTGATGCTGTAGAGACCGAGCCTGTGGGCGAGAGGGATGAAGATGTCCATCGTTTCCGTCAGCAGGCTCTTCCTGACGCTGTCCGTTTCCTGGCTGATGTGACGGCAGACATAGAGACGGCCTGCCAGTTTGATCAGCACCACGCGGATGTCATTGCCTATCGACAATAGCACGCGCCTGAAGCTCTCAGCCTTCTGCGTTTCGGAATCAGTGTCGTCCATTGAATCCGGACTGCCGACCTCCAGCACATTGTTCATGTTTATCAGGCCCTCGATCAGGCCGGCCACCTTATCGCCGAACAGGGAGCGTACCGTATCGATGGACAGGTCGGTAAGCATGACTGCTTCATACAGCAATGCCGCGCATATAGACTTGTAGCCAAGTCCCACCTTGGTCACAATAATCTGGGCTATTTCGGCCGCACGGACCATGTAGGGCTCGCCGGAGTGAAGGCAAGCGTTTCCATGTGCATCAACGGCCATCTCGAAGGCCTTGCTGACCATGGACAGCTCCTCGGAGTCGCGGCAGCGGGTGCCCGCGAGTTCCATGAGCGAATCGTATTCCCGTCTCAGCAGTGCATTCATATCAGATATCCCTTGCTTCTTTAAGACCGTAATTCTTGACGTTCTGGAAGCTGTAAGTCAGCTCCGCTCCGTAGATGATTATCTGCCAGCTGAAATTCAGCCAGATAAGGAAGAGAGGAATAGCGGCAAGCACTCCGTAAACCATGTTCATACGAGCGACGAAGACCTGGGTCTCGAGGTACAGGAACTGGAAAATCACGAACGCCAAAGCATCCACGGCAGCAGCATTGAGAGCACATTTGTACTTGACTTCGGTTGCGGGAATGTATTTATACATTGCCGAGAGCGTAAGCGTGGCAATGATATAGAATGTTACATAACCCAGCAATTTTGGCAGGAAGCGAAGTTCCGACAGGTCGAGACCCACCAGCTTGTAGAAGTTGGAATAATATGCGATTCCGGCACCGAAGATGATGATCAGGAAGGGGATGAGCAACAGCACGAGGAAATAAAAACCGAAGCGCTTGTAAAGCTTGCGGGGAATCTTGCGTATGCCCCACACGTTGTTGAAAACCCTTTCCACCTGGAACATCATCCACAGGATGGCCCAGAGAAACATGAGTGCAGACACGATCCCGACGCCGCCGCTACTGGCGATATTGATGATGTTGCCGGCCTTCTCCTGGATGAGCGACAGCAGACTGATATCGACGTCTGCTGAGAGCGCAAGGGCGAGGTTCTGGATATAATCGCTCAGCCCGAGACCGTCGCTTACGGCGAATATGAACGCCAGAAGGGGAATCAGGGAGAGGGTCACGAAATAACTCAGGGCAACGCACTGGAATCCCATCCTGTTTTCGGCAAAGGTGTTGATGGTGATGCGTATGAGCTTCACGAAAGTGACCAGACGGGCATAGCCTTTGGAAACCGTCGCTATACGTTCGGTATCGAGTGACCAAATGCGGTCTGTAAACAAGTCCTTCAGTTTTCCCATGTCGTCAGAACAAAGTCAGTTCGGTTTCTTGCTGCGGCTGGACCGGTACGGGAAGCATGGCTAGGAACTCTTCCTCATTTTTCACGGGGATACCCAGCTGCTCACATTTGCGCAGTTTCTCCGGCCCCGGTTTGGTGCCTGCAAGGAGGAAGGAGGTGCTGCCGCTGACCCCGGAAGCGCATTTGCCGCCGTGTGCCACAATCAGTTCTTTCATGGCGTCTCGGGAAATGCTGAAATTGCCGGATATCACTATGGTCTTGCCCTCCAGTGCACCAGACAATGCGCTTGCCGAATCTTTGGCAGTGAACTGCAGCCCTTTGGCCTTAAGGCGCTCTATCTCGGCCAGATGTTTCTCATTCCTCATGTATTCATATACGCTGCCAGCAATAACTTCGCCCACTTCCGGCACTTCGAGCAACTGCTCCTTTTCTGCACGGGCAATGGCGTCGATGCTTCCGAAATGACGGGCGATATCGCGTGCGGTGGTTTCTCCTACGAATCTGATGCCAAGAGCGAAGAGAACCCTTTCGAAAGGAACTTCCACAGTTTTGCGAAGGCTGTCGAGGAAACGCTGTGAAGCCTTTTCCTGCCACCCTTCGAGACTCATCAGCTGATACATGCTTATGTCGTAAAGGTCGGCGGGGGTGCGGACCAGGCCGGCTTCGTATAACTGGTCGACGGTAGCGTCTCCTGCCTGCACATTCATGGCCTTGCGGCCGATGAAATGCACTATGCGTCCTTTTATCTGAGTGGGGCAGGCGTCCCTGTTGGGGCAGAACCACTTGGCCTCACCTTCCTGCTTGACAAGGGGGGTGCCGCAGTCGGGGCAGCGTTCCGGGAACGCAACCGGAACGGCTCCTGCAGGCCGGAGATCAAGGTTGACGCCGGTAATCTTGGGAATGATTTCACCGCCCTTTTCAACATACACGGAGTCTCCGATGCGTATGTCGAGTGAGGCAATCTGGTCTTCGTTCACCAAAGTGGCGCGTTTGACCACCGTACCCCCCAGCTGAACGGGAGCCAGGTTGGCCACGGGGGTGACTGCACCTGTGCGGCCTACCTGATAGTCGATACTGAGAAGAGGGGTGCAGGCCTGCTCCGCCTTGAACTTATAGGCTACCGCCCATCTGGGGGATTTGGCGGTGTATCCGAGCGCACGCTGGGCGGAAAGCTCGTTGATCTTGATTACGATTCCGTCCGTGGCGAAAGGAAGGTCGGCGCGCGCGCCGTCCCAATAGTCGATGTACTCCTTGATTTCGTCGATGTTATGGCAGAGACGGCGCTTGTCCGAAACCGGCAGCCCCCATGAAGCCGCCTTGGTCAAGGCTTCGTCATGAGTGTCAAACGGCACGCTCTGGGCGGGGATGTGATACAGTGTACACCATAATCCGCGTCGCCCCACTTCATCGGGATCGGTGAGCTTGAGGGAGCCGGAGGCAGCATTGCGGGGATTGGCGAAAGGCGCTTCGCCTATGTCTTCACGCTCGGCGTTCAATGCCTCGAACGAGGCGTAAGGCATGAGTATTTCGCCCCTTATTTCGAATTCCTGAGGGTAGTCACCATGGAGCTTCTGGGGGATGTTTGATATATGCCGTACGTTTTCAGTAACGTCGTCGCCCTGAACCCCGTCGCCGCGTGTGAGTGCCTGCACTAGCCTGCCGTTCCTGTAAGTGAGGCATATGGCGGTGCCGTCGAATTTCAGCTCGCAGCAGTAGGTGAATCCGCTCTCCAGAGCCTTGTCGGCCCGTGCGGCGAAATCTTCGATCTCGGAAATGCTGTACGTGTTGCCAAGAGAAAGCATTGGAAAGCGGTGAGCGCGCTTGACGAATCCGGTGTCGAGGTCGCTGCCTACGCGCTGGGTGGGGGAGTCTGCAGATACGAATTCAGGATACTCGGCCTCCAGGGCTTCCAGCTCATGCATCAGGAAGTCGAAATCCTGGTCGCTCATCGTTGGCGCGTTGTCAACGTAGTACCTGCGGCTGTTTTCTTCCAGTATGCCCCGGAGTTCCAGTATTCTTTGTTTTGCGTCGGCTCTGTCCATAATGTGCGCGTGCGTACATATAAGTTTACAAATATACGCTTTTTCCGGGATTATTGCTATATTTGTATGCTCCAAAGCAAGGTTAATTATTATTACAATATGAAAGATTCAATTATCATCCTTTGCGGCGGCGGCCCTGCTCCGGGCATGAACACCGTCGTATGCTCTGTCGCCAAGACTTTCCTTTCCAACGGCTATCGCGTCATCGGCCTCCACGGCGGTTACAGCGGTCTTTTCAGCAAGACGCCCCGCACCGAGGACATCGATTTCTTCAAGGCTGACGCATATTTCAACAGGGGTGGTTCCTACCTCCAGATGAGCCGTTTCAAACCCACCGACGAGGATTTCGAGCAGCGTTTCAACCTGGAGCTCTTCCAGGAGAACAACATCAAGCTCCTTGTGACCGTCGGCGGCGACGACACTGCATCCACCGCAAACCGCATCGCCAAATTCCTCGAGGCAAAGAAATACCCCATAGCGAACATCCACGTTCCCAAGACCATCGACAATGACCTGCCTCTGCCCAACAACACTCCGACCTTCGGATTCAACTCCGCAAAGCAGGAGGGCGCCCACATCGCCCGCACCATTTACGAGGATGCGCGCACTTCCGGCAACTGGCTGCTGATCAGCGCCATGGGCCGCAGCGCAGGACACCTTGCCCTCGGTATCGGCGAAGCCACCCACTGCCCTATGACCATCATTCCCGAGATGTTCAACAAGACAGAGATCACCATCGACAAGATAATCAAACTTACTCTCTCCGCCATCATCAAGCGCAAGATTCTCGGTATCGGTTATGGTACTGTCGTCGTAGCTGAAGGCGTGTTCCACGACCTCTCCGCAGACGACATCAAAGCTGCCGGCGTGCACATGACTTACGATGAGCACGGCCATCCCGAACTCGGCAAGATCAGCAAGGCCGTCCTCTTCAACGAACTTCTCGAGAAGGAGTTCAAGAAGGTCGGCATGAAGGTTAAGACCCGTCCCGTGGAAATCGGCTACGACGTCCGCTGCCAGGATCCAATAGCATACGACCTCAGCTATTGTTCCGAACTTGCAATGGGCGTTTACGAGCTCTTCCGCAAGGGCGAGACCGGATGCATGGTGTATGTCGATGCGTTCGGCAATGCATCACCCCTCTACTTGCATGACCTGCAGAACGCCGAGGGCAAGATTCCTCCGCGCCGCGTCGAGATCGGTTCCGGCATAGCCAAGAACTATTACGAGCATATCTGCCACTATATCACTCCCGCCGACTATGAGGCAGCGAAGAAGTATGTAGCAGATCCCGAGGCGTATGATTTCAAACGGATTCTTAACTGGTAAAACTTCAACAACATATTTGAAATGAAAAGAATAGCAATTTTTTTAGCCGCCCTGGTGCTTGCCACCCCGACATTCGCGCAGGTCATCCCCGGCGCCGGCTACGTCAACAGTTCCCTTAAGTCTGCATCTTCCTCCGATTCGCAGAACGGTTTCTACGCAGGCGCTTCTGTGGAAATGGGCGTTACCGCCGTCAAAGGTCTCAGCTTTGTTCCCGGAGCATATCTTTCCATGATTACCTCCACCGGTACCTCAAGCGGAGACTTCTGGATTATCAGCGGCAGTTCCAAGTCCACCTTTACAGAACTCGCCGTCAATGTTCCTGCATATCTCAAGTACGGATTGGAACTTTCCGGCGGCGCCAGGATCTTTGCTTATGCTGGCCCTACCGCGCAGATTGGCATTATCTCCCAGGTGAAGACCGACACGACGACAAGCGGAATCATTTCCGGGTCGAGCACCAATACAAAGGACTATTATGCAGGAGATTCAGGATTCAACCGCTTCAACCTGTATCTTGGCGGCGGTCTGGGATTCGGATTCGGCAAATTCAGCATCAACGCTGGCTACGACTATGGTCTGTTGAACGTCATGCGCGGGGTCGACAGCAACGCCAACCGTGCCAATCTGCATGTCGGTGTCTCTTACATGCTTTAGCACGTTATCACATAATGTAAAAAGCCGACCCTCCGGGCCGGCTTTTTGTTTTCACTTTTTCAGAGAATCCTAGTCGAGTTCCTCCACTACGGGTGCCTCGGGAGCATTCTTCATAACGGAAGCGATGCCGGCCTTCATGGTGCGCTCGGAAGCGTACATCTGGCTGGAGCCGACTACCTGGCCATTGGAGGCCTTGAGGTTGAAGAAGGGCTTGCCGTTCTTGGCAACCTTGATTTCGAAGCGCTCCTCGACGGGTGCGTTCTTCTTAACGGACTCTACGCCGTTAAGGCAAGCTGCCTTGGTGGTGTAGCCTTCGCTGGTGAGAATGACCTGGCCGTTGGTGGCCTTCAGGTTAAACTGGAATTCTCCGTTCTTTCTGAGAGAGATGACAAATTTTCCCATTTCTGATTATTTAAAAAAGTGTTTTCGCAAACTTAACAATTAATTGTTAAATTTGCAATAAAATTTGGAGATATGCTCACCAATGCCGAAATCAAACGAGTCAGGTCGTTGCGGGAAAAGAAATTCCGCGACGAATTCGGCCAGTTTGTGGTTGAAGGTGAAAAGATGGTCGAAGAGGCCTTGACATCGGGTTTTCGCGTAAACGCAGTTTACCGTATGGATGAGGTCGGGGCCGAAGCCATGGAAAGAATGTCTCAGCTGAGCAGTCCTTCTCCGGTACTTGCCGTAGTGGAGAAACCTGCACCACGGGGCCTTGTCCTTGAACGCGGCCTCTATCTGGGATTGGATTCCGTGAGGGATCCTGGCAATATGGGCACAATCCTGCGTCTCGCCGACTGGTTCGGCGTCTCCACCGTTTTCGCATCTCCGGACAGCGTCGAGATCTTCAATCCCAAGGTTGTCCAGGCTTCGATGGGCTCGGTTTTCAGGGTTCACGCCGTTTACAGCGACCTGCCTGATATCTGCCGCCGCTTCAGGGCCGCCGACATGCCGGTCTACGGCACGTTCCTCGACGGTGACGACATATATTCCCTGGGGCTGTCGTCCGAGGGTCTGGTAATCATGGGCAATGAAGCTAACGGCATAAGCGCAGAAGTGGCGAAATTCGTGAGCTCAAGGCTGTTTATCCCGTCTTTTGCAAAGGGGCGCACCGCAGAATCGTTGAACGTGGCCGCTGCGACTGCAATAACACTTTCAGAATTCAGGAGGAGGGGATGAGAGCCGGATCTGCATTGTCTTTACTTGTCTGCGCTGCTGTCCTGGCGCTGCTTTCTTCGTGCAGTAACACGCGCCTCCTGGCAGAGGACGAATACCGCCTTGAGGCAAACAAGGTCAAATTCGATGGTGACGCCGACGGCCTGAGCTCTTCCGACGTCAGCTCCTATATCAAGCAGCAGGCCAACAATTCGTACATTCTGGGGTGGATTTACAACTGGTCAAATCCTGCAAAGAACGACTGGTTCAACAACGCCCTCCGCAAAATTGGCAAGGCTCCTGTGGTATTCAACGGCTTCCAGGTGGCCAGTTCGCAGGAAAACATTATCCGGCACCTCGACTACCTTGGGTACTATAACTCCGAAGTCTTCCCGAAAATCGATACCATCGGCAAGAACGTAAGGGTTACGTACTATGTAACACCTGGTACGCGCTCCCGCATCGACACCATAGAATTCAGGGTGCCGGACGGGGAGTTTGCCGAGGAATTCGAAGCCGACGCCAGGAACATACTGGTCAAGGAAGGCGACTGGCTGTCGGAAAAGGTGCTTGAGTCGGAAAGCGCCCGCAGCGCTTCCTACTTCCGCGACAGGGGATACTACGACTTAAGCAAGAACAATTATTTCTTCGAAGCCGACACCTTGGGCAGCAGGAATAAACTTATTTACCAGATCCGCGAATATACCCGTAACGAACCTGCATCCAACGCTTCGCCGCTTGTAAAGTATCATATCGGCCAGGTACAGATAAACCATGCCGCCGATATCGATTTCAGAGAAGACGTCCTTCGCAGCGTAAATGTCATACGCCCAGGCGACCTCTATAGCGAGACGCAGGCCAACATCAGTTACAGCAGGCTGACCGCCCTGCGCTTGTTCAATAACGTGGGGATCGAGATGACTCCTTCCGACAGCGCGACCGTAGACTGCCGCATCACCATGAGCGAAAGCAAGCCGTTAGGAGTCAAGTTCAATTTCGAAGCGTCCACGAATTCCGGCGGCCTCATGGGTATCTCTCCCAACCTCAGTTTCTATCACAAGAACATTTTTCACGGAGGAGAATGGCTGTCCCTTGGGTTCAGCGGAAACTTTCAGAGGAAGTATGACGACGGCACGAGGGCTAACGAGTTCGGTATAAACGGCAGCCTGAGCCTGCCCCGATTCCTTGGCATTCCATACAGCGCATTCAAGGGCCACAATATTCCCAGGACCGAAGTCCAGGCTTCTTTCAATTATCAGAACCGACCAGAGTTCGAACGCTTCATTGCATCCGGATCCTTCGGCTATACGGGCAACGACGATTCGTTTTTCTATCAGTTCTATCCTTTCAGGGCTACTGTTATTAAGGTAAGCAGTATGTCCAAGGTCTTTGAAAGCTCCCTGTATCAGTCGGGACTCTGGCATCTGTTTAAAGATGATATCGATGCGGGAATTGGCGGTCAGCTGTACTGGACAACAGATGCCAGCGTTATTCCCAAGGGATCGTATCGATATGCCCGTCTTGTCTTTGACGTTGCCGGCAACACGCTTTCTCTGCTTAATCCTATTCTTCCTTTGGACGAATACGGCTGCAAGACACTGTTCGGTCTGTATTATTCACAATATATCCGCGCTGCCCTGGATCTTGGAAGAACGGTCAGATTCTCTCCCTCATCATCGCTGGCGCTCAGAGTGTCGGCGGGAGCAGGGCATGGATATGGCAGATCATCCGCTGCCATACCTTACGAAAAGCAGTTTTACGTCGGTGGCGCCAGCAGCATGCGCGGTTGGCAGGCCAGGACTCTCGGCCCGGGAGACAGCGAACTTTATGGCATGTTTTCAATACCCAGCCAGGTGGGAGACATCAAGATGGAACTCGACGCCGAATTCCGCCAGAAGCTTTTCTGGAAACTGGAAGGCGCTTTGTTCGCCGAGGCTGGCAACATCTGGGAATACATAGATTTCCGCGACACATATAAAAATTTCGGAGACTTCATCCGTACCGTCGCCATGGACTGGGGCATAGGGTTGAGGCTTAACCTCGACTTCATTCTTCTGCGACTGGACTATGGAATGAAAATCTATGAACCGAGCCGTTTGTGGAGATGGTCTGAAGAAGAATGGCAGATGTATACGGACGGCAACTGCTGGGTGCAACCTAAGGATTGGCTCGGTTCCAGCGGAGGTGCGATTCATTTCGGCGTTGGCTATCCATTCTGATGCAAGGAAAGAAGATAATTTATCAAGTTCTGCCGAGGCTGTGGGGCAGCGGACGGTTCTCCGACTGGGATGAACCGGCGTTCGGCTATCTCCGCTCCCTTGGGGTTGATTATATCTGGTTTACCGGCATTCCACGTCACGCTACTGGCAAGGATTTCGTCAAGGGTAACCCTGGGTCGCCCTACGCGGTGACGGATTGGTTCGACGTCAATCCCTATCTGGCCGTCAATCCTGCATCCCGCATCGACGAGTTCAAGGCCATGGTGGCCAGGGCTCATGACTGCGGAATGAAATGCCTGATAGATTTCATCCCCAATCATGTCGCCGCCGATTACGCAGGCTCCATTCCGGTTCTCAGCTGGCACGACGGTGACTGGACCGATACGCGGAAAGTGAACTGGAATGACCCACGCACGCCTGGCGAAATGCTTGATGTCCTGCGTTTCTGGGCCGCAACTGGTGTTGACGGATTCCGCTGCGACATGGTGGAACTGGTGCCTTCGGACAAGCTCGGACATATTATCAAGGCCATGCGTCCGGAGTTCCCCGGCATACTGTTTATGGCCGAAGTGTACGGGCGGGAGAACTACGGCCGGTATCTGGATTCGGGGTTCGATCTGTTATATGACAAATCGGGCGCTTACGATATCTTGCGAGATATCATCCAGAATGGAAGAAGTGCAAGGGAACTGACCTGGAACTGGCAGTTCCTCGGAGGCATGCAGCCCAGCATGCTTAATTTCCTGGAGAATCATGACGAGCAGCGACTGTCATCCCTGCAGTTCGCCGGCAATCCCGATGCCGCATGGGCGGCAATAGCTTTTGCGCTACTGTTCAATACTGCTTCGTTCATGCTATATTTTGGCCAGGAAGTAGGGGAGGATGCCTCCGAAAGCGGAAACGGTCGTACGTCGATATTCGACTGGTCCACTCCGGCAGGTGTTTCAGATCTGTCGCAACTTGTATATAAGGGCGCATCACTTCCGCCTGCGCGAAACGAGGTTCTCTCAAGTTACAGGGAACTGCTTACGATTGCAAGGCGTCCCGTGTTCCGGAACGGTGCCACGTGGGACCTTTGCTACTGCAACGCAGGCACTGAAGGGTTCGATCCGGACCGGCACTTCGTATTTGCAAGATACGACGATGACGAGGCATGGCTGGTGCTTTGCAATTTCGGAAGCTCACGCGCCAGCGTTGCAATCTCTTTCCCCGACGAATTCCGCCATGCGGCCGGACTCGTCAGCACAGGCTCGTCCATCGAGGCTCCGCCGCATGGCTATGCATTGATGAAATTCAACAAAAAACAATAACTGATGCCAAAGACAATCACTATTATCGGTTCAGGAATGATGGGCTCCGCCCTTGCATTCCCCGCATTCGAAAACGGCAACGACGTGCGCCTTGTCGGTACTCCTCTGGATAAGGAAATCATCGACAACTGCAAGAAAAACAACCAACACCTGAAGTTCGACATTCCTTTCCCGAAAGGCGTCAAGTATTTTTATTTCGAAGACTGGAAAGAGGCTGTCAAAGGCGCCGATTTCGTGATTGGCGGAGTAAGCTCGTTCGGCGTGGACTGGTTCCTCGAGAACGTCCTCAGCGAACTTGATCCCGGGGTGCCTGTCCTTTCTGTGACAAAGGGCCTTATCAATCTCGAAGACGGTACCCTCATTTCATATCCTGAGTACTGGAAGAGGGAGCTTGCAAAGAAGGGCATAAATCGTGAGATTTGCGCCATCGGCGGCCCGTGTACGAGCTATGAACTGGTATTCCACGACCAGACGGAGGTTGCCTTCTGCGGCAAGGATACTGCCACCATCAAAATGATGAAAGAGGCCATGCAGACCTCATACTACCACATTTCCTTAACCAATGACGTGGAGGGTCTGGAGAGTGCCGTGGCGCTGAAAAACGGCTATGCGCTTGCGGTAGCCATGACCATCGGCCTTGTGAACCGCCACCATGGCGCGGACGCGGGGCTGCACTACAATTCACAGGCGGCCGCCTTCTATCAGGCCGTCAAGGAAATGCGCTATCTGCTGGAGATGCAGGGAGCAAGCAGGGACTGCGAGAACATAGGCATCGGCGACCTTTACGTTACAGTGTACGGAGGCCGTACACGAAAGATCGGCATTCTGCTCGGAGAGGGCAAGACATATGAGGAGGCGCTGGATATCCTTGCCGGTGTAACCCTGGAAAGCCTTGTGGTCGCCCGCCGCGTGTATGCTGCAATGGTGCGCAAAGCCGAGTTGGGCAAGGCTGACCTGAGCCTGTATCCGATGCTGCGACACGCAGCCGCAGTGCTCGACGAAGGCAAGGATGCCGAACTGCCCTGGGAGGCATTCACATTCGACCAGACAAAGTAAGATTGAGATACGGAGCCACCCCCTTCAGAGGACTTAAGATTTGGGGTAACGTCCTCTGAAGGGGGTGGCTCCGTATCCTTTTTCTAGATTGCGAGTGTAAGCATGAGTGCGCCGACCAGACCGAGAATTGCATAGAATTCAGGCAGTGCGGCGTAGATCAGCGTATTGGTCTGTACATCGTGGCCCTGGCTGATGCCTATAATGCCGTTTGCGCAGACCTGCCCCTGACGTATCGCGGAGAAGAGGCAAACGAGTCCCATTCCAAGGCCCACGCCGAAGAGGATGGGGCCATTGGCTGCAAAGTCGAACTTATAGACGAGCAGCCACATGAAGAATCCCACGAAGCCGTAAATGCCCTGTGTGGCGGGAAGCGCCGAAAGGATTAGATAGCTGCTGGATTTTTCGGGGGCCTTCTTAAGTGCTCCCTCGGCCGCGTTGCCTGCGATGGTGGTTCCGAAGGCGCTGCCGATGCCGGCCAGACTGAGCATCAGTCCGAGTCCGAGATAACCGAGAATTTCGTTCATAATCGTTTGGTTTTTATTTGTTTGTATCTTATTTCTTTACAGGCTGGTAGGCACGTCCCTTGCCGTCGTATCCCGAATTCTTGAAGAATTCAAGGAAGTTGAGTCGCAGCGGATGCACGAAGGCGCCGAGGCAGCACATGGCAAGGTTCAAGGCGTGTCCCACTATAAGGATAAGGGCAAAGAAGAACCAGCCGGGGCCTATCGATCCGTCGCCCAGCGTCATGGATGCAATGTCGTTGAACGCCTTTCCAAGCATGCCGCCAGCAAGGCCGAGGGCGTAGAGACGAAGGTAACTGAGTACGTCGCCAAGGAGGCCTGTGACTGTGTTATACGTTTCCCACAGGCCGGAACCTATGTTCTTGAGTGGATTGCGGTTGATGTCGTTGAACAGGAAAATGCCAAGGGCGGATACGACTCCGAGACCGATGATAATCCATTTTGTAACATTCGGAGGCAGCAAACTGAATATGGCAAGCGTGCCGACAACGACTCCGCCAACAATCAGCAATGTCCATCCCCATACGCCAAGGGAGCCAAGGAAACCACGGTTGCGGGTGGCATACACAGTCTTGACTATCATGGCAAGGCATAGATGGATAACGCCGATAACAAGCGACAGAACCATCTGTGCTTCGAATCCGGCAATCGTGCCGGTAATCATTACTGCCTTTAGCCATGAAGGGATCCACGGAAGCGTGGAGATGTCGACGCCGAAGAATGTGTGCATCACGATGCCGACGACAAAGGTGCCGACACCCAGCGTGGTCACCAGGGGAGCCAGGCTCCGGAAACTCGCCACCTTGCGCAGCAGTATGCCGGCGATAACCAGCAGCAGGCCGTAACCGGCATCACCCATACACATGGCGAAGAAGAGCAGGAAGAATACAGAGATGTACGGAGTAGGGTCAAACTCATTGTAGTCAGGCCTTCCATACATATCAGTAAGGGGCTCGAACATGCGGACGAACCAATTGTTCTTCAGCTTGATAGGTGGATTGTCCTCAAGTGTCGCATCAGCACTGAGCCATACACAGTCCAATTCGTCGAAAGCCTTTTCCAGACGCTCCTTGTCGGCTGCCGGGGCGAAGCCTTCGTAGACAGTGAGGGCATTGTCCGCCGCCGATTCGCCGGCAACCCCTGCCAGGTAGATATTCAGTTCCGAGCGGAGGGATTCAGTCTGTTCGCGCAGTCCGGGAATCAATCCGCGTTTTTCTTCGAGCTCTTTTGCGTATTCATCGGCGGCCTCTTCGTTCTCTTTAATAAGAGATTCGACTTCTCCAAGAGAATGTGACGGAGCCGGAAGGGGAGTAACGGGGAACGAATCGCCTCCAATGACTACGAACCATACTTTGCCATGGGAGCGGTCTATTTCCTGCAGGGGATAGTTCTCAACCCACGATGCGTCGAACTTCTTCTCGGGAACGCAATAGAACCTGACGGGAACGCCGAGAGATTCAAGTTTGGCCCTGTCGAAATCGCCCCAGTGAACGATGGCGTCACGCTCCTTGGTCAAGCGGGCGCCTTCATCCCGCATCGCGGCAAGACGGTCGTCAGTGCCGCTTTCGATGATGCGTATGCGGGCGTTCAGGCTCTCGATTTCCGAGAGAAGTTCCCGGGAACGGATGTCGACCGGTTTGGAAGACCTGGTTATATCCACGAGGCCCAGACCGGCAAGCCTGTCGATGAAGTCATCCTTAAAAGCGGAAGGAAGGATGAAATCGTATCTGGTCATCTTCACTATCATAGGCCTTCCTCCTCTTCCTGTTGTTCGTGACGGGTCTTGACTATCTTGGAAGATGCTTTGGAGAGGTTCTCCTCGTCTTCCATATAGCGTTTGATCTTGCGTATGGCCTCCTGGTAACCGGGAATCTGCACCTTTTCGTACAGGTTAACCTTCTGCGTGGTTTTCTTGCGGTTGAATTCAAGCACCCGGCGGCGTTCCTCAGAGACTTCGGACTCAATGCCAAGTTTGCTCAGTTCCTTCAGTATACGTATTCCGTCGGCATACCATGCGGGCTTGGCAAAAGCGTTGAAAGGCCTGATGTCGAAGTCTATACCGTCCAGGGCCGGAGCTTTCACGCCGGCGATCTTGACTGTCTTGAGGTGTACGTCGCTGATGCTGATGAGGCCAGGCTCGAACTCGTTCCACAGGGCGGCCAGATAGTCGTATTCCCGGAGCTTGGCTTCGAGGGCGGCCGCCTGTGCCTCCGACTCTGCCTTGGCCGTAATCACGCTCACGCGCAGCGCCGACTCCTTGTTCTTCAGTGTCGGGAGCGCGTTCTGCCTGACCTTAAGCTGCTTGCCAAGGTTCGTCAGGGACGTTTTGTTATATTGGAACTTGATTGCCATCAGGCTTTCCAGTATTTATCGATGAGGTTCTGCTTGATTCCGGTTTCAGCGGGGCTGAAGTATTTGGCGAACAGACGCCAGGCGGTGTCGAGCATTTCGTCGATGGAAATGTTCACGTCGATGCTGAGCAGCTCTTTTGCGTAGTCTTTGGCGTAATCGAGGCAGCGCAGGTCATAGTCGGAAAGGTCAAATCCGTTCTGAAGCTTGGTCTTTGCGTTCTGGGCGTCTGCGTACAGGCGCACGCCGGCGTTCATCACCTGGCTGTGGTCTTCGCGGGTCTTCTTGCCCTGCACCAGCTGCTTCAGTCGGCTAAGGCTTCGGAAAGGATCGACTATGACGCAACCCGAGTCGGAATCGGCACGGAGGAAAATCTGGCCCTCGGTGATGTATCCTGTATTGTCGGGAATTGCATGGGTGATATCTCCGTCGTTCAGGGTGGTCACGGCAATGATTGTGATTGAGCCGCCGTCGGGCAGCTGTACGGCCTTCTCGTAAATCTTTGCGAGGTCCGAGTACAGCGAACCAGGCATGGAGTCCTTGGAAGGAATCTGGTCCATACGGTTGCTGACGATCGACAGCGCGTCGGCGTAAAGCGTCATGTCGGTAAGCAGTACCAATACCTTCTCGTTCTTGTCGACGGCAAAGTACTCTGCTGCGGTGAGTGCCATGTCTGGGATGAGGAGGCGCTCCACGGGAGGTTCTTCGGTGGTATTGACGAACGAGACTATGCGGTCGAGTGCGCCGGCACTCTCGAATGCATGGCGGAAGAAGAGGTAGTCGTCGTTCGACAGGCCCATTCCGCCCAGGATGATCTTGTCAACCTTGGCACGGAGGGCAACGTCGGCCATAACCTGGTTGTAAGGCTGGTCGGGATCGGCGAAGAAAGGAATCTTCTGGCCTGAAACCAAAGTGTTGTTAAGGTCGATACCGGCAATGCCCGTTGGAATCAGTTCGCTGGGCTGGCGGCGCTTATAGGGATTGACCGAAGGGCCGCCGGCCTGCCTCTCTTCTCCCTCCACCTCGGGGCCGCCGTCGATAGGTTTGCCGTAAGCGTTGAAGAAGCGTCCGGACAGCTGCTCACTGACTTTGAGAGTGGGCGGCGCTCCGAAGAAGGACACCTCGGCGTCGGTAGGGACTCCTTCCGTGCCCGAGAAAACCTGAAGGGTGACACGGTCGCCCCTGGTCTTCACGACCTGCGCGAGTTTGCCGTTCACGCTGGCAAGCTCGTCGTTGGCAACTCCTTTGGCGTCGAGCGACACCGTGGCCTTGGTAATGGCCTGGAGCTTCGTATAAATGCGTTGGTATGCTTTAGCTGCCATATTACGAGAGGAGTATGTTAAGAGACGAGAGATACTTTTCGAAATCGGCCGACTTGTATTCGGAGTAATTCATCTGCCTTAGCACGTTGATCATTTCCTTGAAATATGAGCGGCACTTTTCGTAATCATCGAAATCGAAGTCCCTGGCGCAAATGCCCAGGATAAGGTCGAGCATGTACTTCTGACGCTCCATGGGGCACACGGAATCAACAGCGTCGAAGGCATCCTGCTGGAGGAAGGCAAAGTCGATGAGCTCGCTCTTCCAGAATGCTTCGTGATAACTCATGGGGACTCCGTCGTCGCCGAGGATGTTGATCTGCTCGGCCATTTCCTTGCCGCGGCGAACCAGGTTCTTGGCCTCAAGCACCTTGGCTATCCAGCCGCGTTCAACGGTTTCCTCGAGGGTCTTCTGGATTTCGGGATATTCTAGGTACTTGGAATATGATTCGACGGGGTTGACTGCAGGATAACGCTTCTGGTCGGCGCGGTTCTGCTCGAGCGCATAGAAGCAACGCGCAGCCTTCTTTGTGCTTTCGGTCACAGGCTCCTTGAGGTTGCCGCCGGCAGGGGAGACGGTGCCTATGAATGTGACGGCGCCGGTCTTGCCGTTGTTCAGCACAACCTGTCCGGCACGTGCGTAGAAGTTCGAAATGATAGCGGAAAGGTCGACGGGGAAAGCGTCCTGGCCTGGCAGCTCCTCCATTCGGTTTGACATTTCCCTCAGAGCCTGGGCCCAGCGGGACGTGGAGTCGGCAAGCAAAAGGCAGCGATAGCCCATGGCCCGGTAGTATTCGCAGATTGTCATTGCCGTATAGACGGAAGCTTCGCGGGCTGCCACTGGCATGTTGGAGGTGTTGCAGATGATAACCGTGCGCTCCATGAGTTTGCGGCCGGTATGCGGATCCACCAGTTCCGGGTATTCGGTGAAGATCTCCACCACCTCGTTGGCGCGCTCGCCGCATGCGGCCATGACCACGATGTCGGCCTCTCCCTGCTTGGCAATGGCGTGCTGGAGCACTGTCTTACCGCATCCGAAAGGCCCCGGGATGAATCCGGTACCGCCCTCGGCTATAGGATTGAATGTGTCGATGATGCGCACGCCTGTTTCCATTATCTTGCTCGGGCGCGGCTTCTCGACATAACCCTTTACGGCAACCTTGACCGGCCACTTCTGGACCATTGATACCTTCAGCTCTTCGCCGTCTTCTGCAACAAGGGTGGCTATCGTAGTATCGATGTTGTATGAGCCTGCCGGAGCGACGCTCTTGACTGTATACTCTCCGGCAAAACTGAAGGGTACCATGATCTTGTGAGGCAGCCAGCCCTCCTGTACCTCGCCAAGCCAGTCGGCAGCACGGACCTTGTCGCCGGCGGAGGCCAGGGGAGTGAAGTCCCAAAGCGTCTCGTGGTTCAGGGGATCGGTATATTCGCCTCTCTTGAGGAATACGCCTTCCATTGTGGTAAGGTCGTTCTGGAGCCCGTCGTAGACACCGGACAGAAGGCCGGGACCAAGGCTTGCTTCCAGCATCCTGCCGAGGAATGTCACTTCGTCGCCGTTCCTCAGGCCGCGGGTGCTTTCGAACACCTGTACGGAGGCTTTGTCGCCGGTAACCTTGATGACTTCGGCCAGAAGCATCGTTCCTCCCAGATTGATGTGGCAGAGCTCATTCTCTCCCACCGGGCCGTCGACCTGGACAGTCACGAGATTCGAGACAATGCCTGTCACTTTTCCTTTAGTTGCCATATTGTCGTGTTTTTCTTATTTCATCCACAAGACGGCGGAACAGCTCTCGGCCGGTCTGAGGGTCGAGCTTGTTCCAGCGGTCGGTAATCTTTATCTTGGCCACAAATGCCAGTATGACGTCGAGGTCGAATACATGCATGAGCACAAGCTCGTCGGCCTTGTTCCACATCAGCTTGTCCAGGCCGCGTTCGCGGGAAAGGATATCGCCCTGCTCCAGCACATCGTCCACTTCCGCCTTTCCGTCGAAATCGCCGCCTCCCGGCTCCTGCATGACGTCCATGCCCTCCTGGCGGCCCAGGGAACGGTTGATATACTCAACCTTGACGTTGCGCACCCTGAGGTCGTAGCGGAGATACTCCCGGATAAAGGCGTTATGCGACGAAAGCGCGCGCTCGTAAAATGCGGCGTCAAGCTTGTCCGGATCGAAACTGTCCAGCAACAGGTCGATAAGCCTGTTGTCGGTTTCCGAACAAAGCGACTTGATATCCGCCAGGACGGATTCCGCATCCAGTTTGCCGGCACTCTCGTCGGGAACAGGCAGAGAAGCGATTATGTATTCGTAATTATTCACCGAAGAGCAGTTTTCTGGTGACTGGACGAAGATACTCTGCAATCAGCTCGTCGAATGTCTTGTCTGTGAAGCTGACGTAATAACCGCCATCCTTGGGCGAAATGGTGAAGCCGCCGCTGATCTTTTTGGAGAAGCTCGCTTCAACAGGCTTTGACAAAGCCTTTGCAAGCTCGGACTTGACCCATGGCTCAAGCTCCGCCTTAAGGGATTCGGGGAGCACCAAGGCTATGTCGCCGCTTTCGGAAGAGAAATTGCCTGCTACGGCAAGAATGATCTTCCTGAGGAATTCCGGATCAGACGTGGCGTCCTGTGCGGCAGCCTTGGAGACTATCAGGTTCTCTATATCCTTACGGGTAGCCTGGAGTGCCTGCGCTGAAGCCATGCGTATGTCTGCTTCGGCTTTGGCACTGAGGTCTGCCGCATCTTTCTCGGCCTTGCCGACAATCTCCGCGGCCTGACGTTTTGCATCTTCCACGATCCGGGATGCATTTGCCCTGGCTTCCTCCAGATATCGGTCGCCCTCCTGGCGTCCTTTGGCCAGACCTTCGTTGTAAAGCTGTTCGGTGAGTTCCTGTAATTTGTTTTGCATAAATGGTTTCGTTGAGTTTTCAAATATAATCAAATAACGCGAAAAAAGCAATAAAAAAGCCGGCAGGGGAAAACCCGCCGGCTTGATTGGAAATGCAGTCCGAAATTACTTTAGAACGGGACGCCCGTCGCCGTCGACAGTCCACTCCCGAAGGGTAAATCCTGTGCCGGAAAGATTGGCGTTCAGAAGCGCCTGGGCGGTACCGCCGTCGGTGAATGCCGATCCGGACAGCTTCTCGTTGTCCGAAACAACTGTATTGGAGCCGGTTACGCCGATCCCGAGACCATTGTCCATATATACGTTATGCGTGACCTTGATGACGGCGGAATTGGGCAGTTTGCCGAAGAGGGCTCCTACCTGCGATGCATCTGAGGTATCCGCAATCACCGCTCCGGCAAGGGTGATGTCGTTCTTGCCCAGGTTGGTGCAGCAGTTGTGAAGCAGCATCTCTCCGGTGTCGGAAATGTGTCCATAACCGATAAAAGCGCCCAATGAAGGATGAGCCATCTGAAGGTCGCAGGGGAGTCCGCTGACGTACACATAGCAATTTACAATCCTGCCTATGCTTCCGGCGTCGCTGAGTCTCATGCGGCCCACGATTCCTGCGCTCATGCAGTCGCCCTTTGCCGGATCGGCTCCGGTGTCGCAGGATAGGGAGCGCACCGTTCCTGACTGTACTCCGCAGTTGATGACGTTGACGGGGCCGCCGGAGTCGGGATAGGCGTAACCGATGATTCCGCCTACACTGTAGGCACCTTCGACTACGGCCTCGCCAGCCAGACAGCAATTGTCGAACAGGTTCTCCGTACCGCTCTTTGAAACGGCCCGTCCTACCATTCCACCGACACCGTCACTTGAGCCGGAAACCATGGCCTTCTCGCCAAGGACACAGTCCTTCAGCGTGCCAGTGTCGAGCCAGCCTATCATGCCTCCGATATTCTGCACGCCACTGACCTTTGTAGATCCGCTGACCGTGCAGCCTTCGAGGGTGGATGCGACCGCCTTTTTTGCGTATCCGGCTATGCCGCCTATACAGTTCTTCTCGCCGGAAACCGTTGTGGTTCCTTTAACGGTACAGCCTTTTACGACAGATGCTTCAAGCAGACCGACAATGCCTCCTGCATAGTTGGTCTTCGCTTTGATAATACCATCAAGCACCAGGCAGGTGTCGAAAGTGCACGAACTTACGCACCAGCCGGCTATGCCTCCGACGTCGTCTGTGGCACTGGTGACCGAACTTTGCATAAATGCGCAATTCTTCACTTCGGTTCCATTCAGCTTGCCTGCAAGACCACCCACCTCTTCATTGCCGCTTACTGAAGAGTTGAGGACCATACAGTTATCGATTAAACCCTTAACCGCAGATCCGACTATGCCGCCGCAGTAATCGGCCTTTACAGATAGTTCGCTGCTGTCGAGGTGGCAATCGGTAATTTTACATTCACTGGCACTTCCAACGATTCCTCCCACCATGTTGAAGGCCCCGGTATTGGTACGGCCGCGAGCCATAATACCGTTTATACTGGCCTTCTCGGCATATCCGAAGATACCGCTGGCTGGATTATCCTTGTTAAGACCGGCCGTGGACAGATTGGAAATAGTGAATGCACCGGCGTCGTAAACGCCCTTGAACGGCCTGGCTTTGTATGCGCCAATCGGCGTAAAATCCTTGCCGCTCATATCGATACTTACAGTCTGGCGGTAAACCTTGTCTGCATATGCCGCATAGTTCTCCTCGGAGTTGACGTAATCGGCGAGTCCGATGAGTTCTTCAGGGGTGGAAATGATGAACGGATCCGCTGCCACACCGGAACCCTCGAAGTTGACTCCGGCGCTGGGAACGACTGTTTCCATGGCAGCGGCGGGCATCCTGAGGACTTTACCGCGAACGATTGTGTTCGCCTTGTCCGTGATAAGGCGCGCAACAGTCTTGCCCGACGCGTCCAGTGCCTTGAGTACGAATCCCTTAGAAAGGGCGCCTTCGGGCAGCATCACATAGAACTCGTAAGTATTGCCGTCCAGAGTAATCTCGGAAGGGGGAATGATGGTGAGCTTGTTGACAGCTGCCTCTCCCTCCATTTTGATTTCCTTGATGTCTTTTGCCTCATAATCGGGCGTTACTACGCATGTGCCCCACAGTGCGAACGATGGATTTGCGTCAATCAGTTCGAAACTGCTGACTTTGACACCGTCGCCCTTGAGGCTGAGTTTCAGTGCGCCGAAAACGTACTTCATGGCGAAGCCGGTTCCGCCGTCTGCCCAGAACGCAACGGCGGCGTTGGAGTACCTGGGGCAGTCGCCGGGAACGATCGTCTGGCTTTCAGGAACGTCGAGCCGAACGGCATCGTTGCCGGAGAGAGCGTTGACCATCTGGTAAGGATATACCGCACAGAGCTTTCCGTCGCGGCGGGTGCGTCCGGTGAATTTGGCGGAGTGCCCGTCGGAGGAGATATCGGCTACCGTTGTCCTGAAGCAGTCGCCTGCTTCCCAGAGAGGCTGGGTGTCACTTCGCACCCAGATGCAGTCGTCCGCTTCCCAACGGGTTTCGGTATAGGTGTCACGGTCGGCGGTAAAGTGAATCCTCGTTCCGGGTTCACCAATGGTAGCCTCGAGAGTCACAAGCTCTCCGGAAACCTCCTCCGAAGGCATTGCGACTTCAACATTGCAAGCGGTCAGCAGTGCAGCCGCAGGCAGTATTATGGAAAGTAAATATCTAGTTTTCATCACCATTGTCCGTTATTGTTGCCATAATCACCTATGGATCCCATTCCGTCTTCGTTATAGCTTGCAGAGGATTCGAGCCAGCTGCCGAGTTCGGTGTAAATCTTGTTGGCAATGAATTTCATCGCCTGGGCGGAGTAGTGATCGCTGCAGTTCTGTCTGAGGTCGCCGGTAGTGACTATCGAATTCCAGTCGAAATCATGCTTGGGCATGTTCGGCTGGTAACCCTTGGACAGATATTCGAAGTTCCATCCGAGGTCGTTGAAGCCGTTGACTGCGTAGAGGTCGACCGCACGGCAGTTGTCGTAATGGTCGGCAATGTGCAGCAGGGATTCCTCGACGTCGGGCGTCAGGGTATCGTGGATCAGCACGATTATCTTGACATAAGGGTATTGGAGACTGATCATGCGGACGAGTTTGAGGTAGGCCTCGATGAATGTGGCGTCAGGAAGCTTCTTGGCCTCTTCCAGTGTCTTGCAGGCATCTGCGACGGCGTAGGCCGCATTCATCGCCGCATCGTCGGGACGGTGAGGCGTGGATGACGGATAGCGTTCGAGTTTCTGGTTGCCCAGGATGTTGTAGATGCCGTGGGCCCAGTCGTTGGCGCCTCCGTTGATTATCACGATATCGGGCGAGCCCATGCCTCCGTTCTCTATGTATCGGGCGCAGAAGTCCTGTCCGTACCAGTACTTGTCGGCATAGGCGGTATTGGTGCACCTTGTGGTCGCAGTTCCGGAGAAAGCGAGGTTGGTGTCCCATACCGCATTCTTCAGATAATCGTATGTGAGCATGTACCAGTAGGTCTGGGTGGCCGATGTGACGTTGCCGTCGCTGGTAGGGTAGTGGCAGCGGTAGCCATTGGGAGCGCGGGAAGCCTGGTATCCGTGAGGAGCGTATCCGTCGAAGGTGGAGAGCGAGTCTCCGATCAGGCTGACCCGCAAGGCTTTCTGCTTGCCGAGCGAAGGATTGGCTGCAATGCCCTCGAGTATTGGCAGACCGTTGGATCCCGCCTCCCATTTCCTGAGCTTTAGAGGACCGCTGTAGGAGGCATGGAAATCGTTCAGGGCCTTCATCAGCGTACCGTCGGTCATGAGCCTGTTGCTCATTCCCGTCACACGCACGTATTCGCCGTTGTTTGCTTTGCCCAGGGGATTGAGGCCGTTCACATAGAAGACGTCCTGGAAGTTGGTCTTGGTGGGATTGCCAACGAGCGCACCGTATTGGAAGTATTCGCCGGGGATAGTCTGGCTGCCGTTGATGATCATGTTGCCGGGAGCCAGCGTGTTATAGCATCCCATAACGTTCACGCTTGCGTTGGCGCCGCCCTGCTCGCCGATGAAGCCTCCCAGGTCAACCTCGGTAGCCTGGGGGAAGTCGCAGCGCATGGCAGAGGGGCTGCAGAAGCAGTTAACGATGTTGAGCGTGGCCGCAGAGTCGCCCATGCGCGCCCATGCAACAAGGCCTCCTATCATAGTCCACAGGCTCTTGGCATAACCGGCATTGATGATCTCACCGCCGACGTAAGCGCAGTTCCATATATTGATTTTGGAGTCGCTGTGCGTAGGATTGCACTCTCCGACAATGCCGCCGACTGAATATGACGCTGCAACGTCGCAATAAACGGCGCAGTCGCTGATGTTGACTGTCTGGGCGGTATTCTTATGATAAATATAAGCCACAATGCCGCCGGCCTTGTCCTGTCCGGTGCGCACAAGGGCGTTGGAGCCCACCACGCAACCGGAAATGTCGCCGCTCTGCAGCCATGCGACGATGCCCGCTGCGCCGGGATACCAGCAAATGACGTGTGCCTGTACCTCGCAGTCGGTAATGGAACCGCCATTGAGGAGTTCTCCGGCAATGCCGCCGACGTAGTAATTGTCGCCTGTAACGGTAGAGCCGTCGAGCACCTTGCACTTGGAAACGTTGCATTCCGAAAGCTGGCCGGCAATGCCGCCAAGCTGCTCACCGGCAGCGGTGACGTTGCCCTTGACAGTACAGTTCGTGATATCGGCCTTGCTGGCGCATCCCACGATACCGCCTACGGCAGACACCACGGTGATACCCTGGAAGTCGCCATATTTCTCGTCGTGGATGAAACCCTGGACGGAGCAATCGGAAATACTGCCGCCTTCCATGTATCCGACGATGCCGCCGCAGGCGCACTTGACAAACTGCACCTGCGCGTTCACTGAGATATTGCTGAACGTGGAGTTGGCGGCGCGGCCCGCAATCACTCCCTGCTCGCCATTGGTTCCGGAGTTGGTGTATCCGTCCACTTTAACGTTGGATATCTTTGCGCCGGACAGATAGCCGAACATACCTGCCGCCTTTTCGGATGCGGGGAGTGGCGCAAGGTTCCTGATGGTGAAACCACCGCCGTCGTAAATGCCCTTGAAAGCCTTGCCGGACTCTGCTCCGATGCAAGGCATGCTGACGCCCTGCATGTCGATATCGGCAGTCTGCTTGTAGCACTTGTCGAGGAATTTGTCTGCGGCGGAACCGGAGCAGAGGACGCCAAGGCGAGCGAGGTCATTCGAAGAAGATACGACGTAAGGGTCGGATTCTGTGCCCGAGCCTTTTGCAAACGCATTCTGTTCGCCCAGGACAGGAACTATCGTATTGCGGGAAACCGGCGCTGCAGTGCCTTCTATCTTTTCTACCACGGATCCGGAGGCGTCATGCAAGGTACAGACGTATCCCTGCCTGAAAGCGCCTTCCGGTACGACCATGTAGAAATCGGAAGCCGATTCCATATCGAGGCTGACGTCGGAGGCGCAGTTCAGCACTATCTGGTTCCTGGTATCCGACGTATTGGTCCAGGCAACTGACGAAATGCCGTCCGATGAAGGGACGATTTCGCAGTTGCCCCAGAGAGCGAAAGACGGATCGTTGTCGGCAATCACGACCTTGCGCACATTGGAATAACCCTTCAGGCTCAGTCGGATGGCTCCGGCCACGCTCTTGAAAGCCACGCGCGTACCGCTGGACCACGCCGCCGCGCTGATGTTTGCGTCTCTGCCAAAGCTGTTTTTCGTGTAACTCTGCTCCTGCGGCACCTTCACGATGACCTTTTGATAATTGGATTCGGGTGCAACGAGAGAGTAGGGATAGACGGCGACATACGGGCCTTTGTTAAGAGTAATGCCGGAAAAATCGGCGCTCCGTCCTTCATTGATCAGATTGCCGGCGGAGGTAGTGAAACGACCGCCGCTGCCGGTTTTCTGCTCCGCGGAGTATACCCAGAGTTCGTCGGAAGCCTGCCATAAGATGGCATAGGTGCTCCCGTCGTAATTGCCGATGACGGTTTTGGAACCGACATGTTCGGCCGTGAGCGTAACCTTCTTGGACTCTGCCTGCTCTTGCGGTTCCGGTTCGGGCTCCGGATTGTCAGGTTTGCACCCTGCAAGGGAAAGCATCGTCAGGGCTACGCCTAACAAATACTTTTTTTTATACATAGCTGTAGTGAAATATGGTTGGTTACAGTGCTAAAATGCCACCTTCGCAAAAAGGAAGTAGTGGTCGCTGGGGTAGATGCCGCCTGGAGCGTCTTTCACAATCTCGGCATCCAGTGCCTGTACAGGGCCAAGGGCGTAGATGAAATCTATGCGGCGGCCTTTCTTACGGTCAAATTTCCATCCGTGGGCGGTAAAGCCGGGTTCCTCGTGTCCGTATACGCCTTCATACATTTCTTTCCATCCGGCAGCAGTCAGCAGGGCATAGGGCTCATCCTTGATGCCCGAATTGAAATCTCCGAACAGCAGCTGGGGGAAATCTGCGGCATACTGTGCAGCCTCGGATATGATAACCTCGGTCTGCTTTGTCTTGGCAAGCGCCGTGATATGGTCAAGGTGAGTGTCCAGGACCCGGAATTCGCGCCCCGTCTTCTTGTCGCGCAGGCGCACCCAGTTGCAATGCCGCGCGCGTGCCGTCTCCCATGACGAGCTGCCGCCGAGAAGGGGAGTCTCGGAAAGCCAGTAACAGCCTTCGGACACAAGCTCGTAGCGTTTCTTGCTGAAGAAGATGACGTTTTTGCCGATGAAATGATAACCCTCGGTATAAGGATCCATCTCGGGGCCTTCAAATCCGAATGCAATGTAGCCGCTAAGTTTCTTCTTCATGTAGGCGTATGATTCGTAAATCACCTCCTGCATGCAGATGATGTCGGGTTTGCGGGACTTGATGACTTTGAGACATACGTCCTTGCGGTCATCCCACCTGCGACCGTCTACCTCATCGGCCTCAAGACCGGTAATGCGGATGTTGCAACTCATCAGATTATGCGTGGCCTGACCTGAAGTATAAATCCAGGAAATAAGCCCTAACGCGATAATTAATAAACGTTTCATTATCCAAGGAATCCAAGGAGAATACCGGCTGCTACGGCGGAGCCGATCACGCCCGCGACATTGGGAGCCATCGCGTGCATAAGAAGATGGTTATTCGGATTCGCCTCGCGTCCCACAACCTCAGACACACGTGCGCTGTCGGGAACTGCGGACACACCTGCATTTCCGATAAGCGGATTGATCTTGTGTCCGGGTTTCAGGAAGAGATTCCATATCTTCACGAAGAGAACACCGCAAGTGGTGGCTATCACGAAGGAAATGAGACCGAGAGCGAAAATCTTCAGGGAATTGCCGGTCAGGAACTTGTCGGCCTGGGTCGAAGCACCCACGGTAAGGCCGATAAGCATGGTGACCACGTCAATGAGTGCTCCGCCTGCAGTATTGGCAAGCCTGCGGGTAACTCCGGACTCCTTGAGAAGATTGCCGAAGAACAGCATTCCAAGCAGAGGGAGGCCTGAGGGAACTATGAATGCGGTGCAGATAAAGCCGACGATAGGGAAGATGATCTTCTCTTTCTGGCTTACCGGGCGCGGCTTTGGCATCTCAATCAGGCGTTCCTTTTTGGTGGTCAGCAGAAGCATTACGGGCTTCTGGATTACCGGCACCAGGGCCATATACGAATATGCGCAGACCGCAATCGCGCCCATAAGGTCCGGAGCGAGCTTGGAGCTCAGGAAGATTGCGGTGGGACCGTCTGCTCCACCGATGATTCCTATGGCTCCTGCCTCGTTGGGAGCGAAACCAAAGGCCAGGGCGAGCAGATAGGCGCCGAAAATGCCGATCTGCGCCGCAGCCCCTATAAGGACGAGCCGCGGCTGCGAAATGAGCGCCGAGAAGTCGGTCATCGCGCCTATTCCAAGGAATATGAGCGGCGGATACCAGCCGTAACGCACACCGTGATACAGGATATTCAGAACAGAGCCTTGTTCGTAAATGCCTATGTTCAGTCCCTCGAAGAAAGGAATGTTGCCCACAAGCATGCCGAATCCGATGGGAACGAGCAGCAGGGGCTCCCATTCCTTGACAATACCCAGCGTAATGAAGGTGATGCCCACCGCAATCATTGCCAGGTGCTGCCATGTGCAGTTAGCAAAGCCCGTGAACTGCCAGAACTGGACGAGACTGTCGAAAATCTGCTCCATTATGCTATCTTAAGGAGTTCTGCACCTTCGAGCACGGAATCGCCCTTCTGCACAAGGATGGCTGTCACGGTGCCGTCGGTGTCGGCCTGGATCTCGTTCTCCATCTTCATGGCTTCGAGAACAGCGACTTTCTGGCCTTTCTTAACAGCCTGGCCTTCCTTGACGTCTATGCTTATTATAACGCCGGGCAGGGGAGACTTGACGGTAACGGCATTGCCGCTGCTTGCACTGGCCGCGACCGGGGCGGTTACGGCAGCAGCTGCAGGTGCGGGTGCAGCGACAGGCGCTGCTACAGGAACCGGAGCCGCTGCTTCGTTTTCCAGTTCAACA
>JAEELG010000119.1 GCA_016288775.1 Bacteroidales bacterium
ATACTCAGCAAAGATTCCTCTCTTGCTAACCGAACAATTATCCAGGGTAAGGTCCTTGATAGAGCCTTTAAACACATAGAACAAGCTGGTGCCAAGTTTACTGATGGTTTTATTGTTTCCGTCAAAGTCCACATTAATCGTATAGCCAGAAATGCCAGTGTTGATGGGAGCATGAGTAATACCTGTCATGTCGATATTATCAATCAGCTTGAAGTATGTCGTAGCAGAGGTGCTCGCATAAGAATTAATCGCGGCGAGCTGATATCCATCCGCAATGAGGTACGGAGCGGTGGCGGAGCCATTGTCGGAGCCGCCGGCATACTTGTCGGTATTGACGCAGTTCAGCTTGAGGGTGCGGTATTCGCCTACGCCGGATGCCTGGGTCCCGAAAGCAACGTCGCTTGCAAGATTGTAGTAGCGTGTGTAAACCGTGTGCGCTGCTGTTGAAGGGGCATTGAAGCGGATGAAGTATTCACCTTTGTCGATGGTTAAACCGGCCTGCATATTTGCATAGAGCTTCAACACTTGACCGCTTACCGCGGGGTTGGTGAGATTAATTTTCAGGACCGTTGAGTTGGTGCTGATTTTCACAATCTCGACAGACTCGATTTCGGTTGCAGAGGCAGGGAGTTGAGCAATGATGCCAAGGACTCCGGAGGACTCAGTCAGAGCGATTGCAGCGGTGAGGTCGGTAACGCCAGTTGCAGATGCAACGAAACGCAGGTGATCGGTATCGTCGTTTTTGGCCTGAGTCTGAACGCTGTAATTGGTGACAGGAGATTTGCCATCGAAAACTTCAACATTGTAGGTCGATGAAGTGAAATCCAGCGTGCCATGGAAAACAGCAGTTGCTGTGGTGGAACCGGATTCAAGATCAAGGTCGACATACTGGGAGGTGTTCGACGGATTGATGACGCGAAGCTTATCATCAGCTTCCCAGGTGCGTTTCATCGCAGTGGGTTTGCTGGCTGCGTCAAATGTGGCTTCAAATGCAACCTTGGTGTCGACATCAGGGAGTGTGGCAGTAACGGTCACGGGAATGCTTACAACCTCGGTTTCAGGTTCAACAACGGGATTGTCGATTTCCTTCTCGATCTTGGAGCAGGAAAGAACTACAGAAAGTCCTGCAAAGAGGACGAAAGCAAAAATCAAATACTTTTTCATACTTCTTTCCTCCTATTAAAAATCTTCGTCTTCAATTTCCTCGAGATACATGTCCTGAATCTCGTTGTTTGTTGTAGTAATGGAGTCCAGGAAACGTGTCTCCATCTGAATCTGTGTCACAGACGTATCGGGAGCCTCGTACGCCTGCCGTGTTGTCAGATAAGTTTTTACCATAATGTTATTATTATTCAGTTATACTATCGATTATGGGTTTGATAACGCCCTCCATGGCGGTGTAGGCGTCCGGGTTGGGATGAAGGTCGTCATAGAGCCAGAAGCGCTGCTGCATGGACAGGCCGTCGGCATCGACCAGGACGGGGAAGTAGTCGCAGTAGATGAAACCCTTGCTGTCGGCATACTCCTTAATCATCCGGTTGAGTTCGATGATGTGGGCGCCCTTGGTCTTGGGGTTCGACAGAGCCGAATACTCGCGGTTGCAGGGAGTGACAGAGCAGAGGACGACCTTCATGTTCAGAGCATCGGCCTGTTCGGCCATGTTCTTGATGTTCAGAAGGATATTGGCCTTGGTCACGCCCTGGGCGAGGTCGTTGGTGCCGCCCATTATCACAACGCACTGAGGGTCGCGCTTGAGAACGTCGTTCTGATAGCGCACCACCATCTGGCTGGTGTTGTTGGCGCTGATGCCCATGTCCACATAGTCGTTGCTGGTGAAGAACTGGCTGTGCCAGGTAACCCTCACCTTGGAGTCCCTTATCTCCATCCAGGAGGGGAGGGGACTCATGGGAATGACTATCGTACTCTTGTCGATGTCGCGATAAGTCAGGCCCCATTGCCAGGTGATGCTGTCGCCGATGAACACCGCCTTGGGGCCCAGATGGGCCGTGGAGAAGGCAACCTCCATTGCCGGGGCCGATGCGTTCATGGACAGCGTAAATGCCGCCAGGCGGTCCGTCTCGCTTGCGGGGAACATCCAGCAGGCGCGGTTGTCCTTGAGGAACAGTTCGTCGTAATCGGCCTGTCCAAGGGCGCGGACCTTCAGATAATCGGCAGTATAGGCCGATGGCTGAGGACCGGCATTGTCCCACGTGGCGCACCAGTATTTGAGCTCTTCCGGAGTATCCGTGTCCAGCAGGAAGCGGTAGCGGATATGGTCATTGCCTATGTAAAGTTTTGGCACAGTCCATACCCCATTGCCCTGGTATTCGGCCTCGATTGGAGGCTTGTTCCCGGCCTTGGGATTGTCGATGGCGCCTTCGGTTACCACCAGAGACACTTTGTTGATGCGGACCAGGCTGTAAGACTTGTCAGACTTCACGCGAAGCCGGCACAGGCCTTCTTTAACGGCGGGAACCCGGATGGAGACGAACTCCTTGCCTCCGTCGTCGGAAACCGTTAACTGTCCGCTCTTGAACTGGCCGTAGATGTCCCACACGCCTTCCGCCACGGAAACCATGGCTCCGGCGGCTTCAACGGCCTCGCCCTTGATCTCCAGACCCGAAGGAATCGGGTCCGGAGTCTGGGGATCTTCCTTCTCCTTGCAGGAGAACAGAAGGATGGCGGCGATAAACAGTAGAATACCGTATATCGAACGTTTCATAATAAGCTACTTTTTAAGTACGGGCAGTTCGCCGCTGAAGTCCCAAACGGAAGCATCCCAGCCGAGAGTGGTGGAAGCAAGCTGCGAGAGGGTCTTTCCAGGGGCTACGTGGCCGTGGTAAGGGAAGTGAGGATATCCGTCCTGACCTTTTGCGAGTGAGGTTGCTGTACAAGGAGTGCCATCCTGCTTGATAAGCGGCGTGGAAGGACTAACATCTGCATGATCATAATCGGCAGCCGGTACCCAGTAGGCGGTAAGGACCATTTCGGGGTTGCGGTAGTTGCCGGTAAATGTGGCAGTGGGGAAGGTAACGGCGCAGAAAGCTCCGCTGCTCCAGTTCTCCTCTCCATAAGTGCCTGCGGTGACAGTTTTAGCCCATGCGGCGCTGTGGAGGACCTGAAGAAGGGTGCAGCCGTCGTGACCAACGAATCCGCCGATATCGAAGCTGGCTCCGATAACATCGCCGCTGGCATAGCAGTTCTTGACAACTGCAGCATTCTGGGTGTTATCGACAAGGCCCGCAAAGCCACCGGTATATGATTGGCCGGTAACGTTGCCGGTGCAATAGCAGTTCTCGATGGTGCCTGCAATGGCTGAAGTCTGAATCAGGCCCACGAAACCGCCGACGTTGCGGTATGTGCCGATGACTTCTCCGCTTGCGGAGCAGCGCTCGATCTTGCTACCCTTGAAGGTGCCCACGAATCCGCCGATGGAGCGTCCCTGGAGGGTGAGCTCGACAACGGTAGAGGCGGAGCAGTCAGACACGGTTGTGTTCTCCACATGGCCGATGAGACCACCCACGGATACCTCCTTGTTGGATTCCAGATTGGAAGTGAGGCGGCCGGAAGCCGAGCAACCGCTGACCTTGCAGTATGTTACGCCGATAAGACCGCCAACGTTCTTCTGGGCCTCGGCAGTTACGTTCTCCGCGGTGCAGTTCTGGATTTTCGCTCCTACGTCGGCGGAAGAAATACCGGCCTGGCCGATGAGGCCGCCCACGCGCTCCAGAGTGGAGGAGATGATGACATCCTTAACGTGGCAGT
Organism: Bacteroidales bacterium; assembly: GCA_016288775.1. Lineage (GTDB taxonomy): Bacteria > Bacteroidota > Bacteroidia > Bacteroidales > UBA932 > Cryptobacteroides. The sequence continues at coordinate 3,766 of JAEELG010000119.1, forward strand.
CGGAAATAGTGGCGGCAGAGTAAATCTGTCCGCCGATACCGCCGGCATAGTTGTCGGTCTTCACCGAAGAGTTCTGAACGGTTACGCCGATAACGTTTCCGACAATCTGGACGCCTTCCACCACGGTGCCGATATAGCCGGCCACGACGCCGGCCTTGCCTGAACCTTCGATTTCGGCATTGTCGAAGACTACATTCTGGACGGTGCCGTTAAGCACGCCGAAGAAGCTGGGATAGATGCCGGACTGGCACTTGAAATTGGAAATCTTGTGACCCTTGCCGTCGAAATGAACGCCCAGGTTGTAAGGGGCTATGATGTTGAGGGGATCCCATTCGGAGACGAGCCCCATGTCGATATCGGCACCGAGTTCAAACCATACGGTCTTTCCTTCCTCCAGCAGAGACGACATTTCTTCAATGTGCTCGGGAGCGGAAAGGATGTACGGGGAAGCTTCCGTGCCGCTGCCGCTGATGGCGGAGAATGCCGTCCA
>JAEELG010000120.1 GCA_016288775.1 Bacteroidales bacterium
ACATCCTTGAAAACGTGATGAAGGGCCACCCGGTGCTCCTCAACCGTGCACCGACCCTTCACCGGCTCGGTATCCAGGCTTTCCAGCCCCGGATGATCGAAGGCAAGGCCATCCAGCTCCATCCGCTCGCTTGTACGGCTTTCAACGCTGACTTCGACGGTGACCAGATGGCTGTACACCTTCCGCTCGGCAATGCCGCCATCATGGAGGCACAACTCCTGATGCTGGGTTCCCAGAACATTCTGAACCCGGCCAACGGAGCCCCGATCACCGTCCCGTCGCAGGATATGGTCCTCGGTCTGTACTATATCACGAAGATTCGTCCCGATGCCAAGGGTACCGGTATGAGTTTTTATGGTCCGGAAGAGGTCATCATCGCCTACAACGAGAAGGCCATCGACATGCACGCCAAGATCAACGTCCGGATCCCGGTGGACAAGCAGGATGCTTCCAAGGGGACCCAGATGGTCGAGACTACGGCCGGACGGATCATCGTCAACCAGTATGTACCCGATGAGGTGCCCTTCGTCAACGAAGTGCTCGGCAAGAAGGCCCTCCGCAAGATCATCACCCTGGTCATCAAGAACACCGGTGTCACCCGCACCGCCAAGTTCCTCGACGACATCAAGAACCTGGGTTACGACCAGGCCTTCCGCGCAGGTATCTCCTTCAACCTCGGCGACGTCATCGTTCCCGAAGAGAAGAAGATTCTCATCGACAACGCCTACAGCAGCATTGCCGACATCAAGAACAACTTCGCGATGGGCTTCATCACCAACCAGGAGCGTTACAACAAGGTCATCGACCTCTGGACGAGCGTTGACAACAACCTCACCGGCATCGTGACCAAGCAGATATCCGGCGACCAGCAGGGCTTCAACCCCGTATTCATGATGCTGGATTCCGGCGCCCGTGGTTCTACCCAGCAGATCAAGCAGCTCTGCGGCATGCGAGGCCTTATGGCCAAGCCGCAGAAGTCCGGCGCCGCCGGTGCGGAGATCATCGAGAACCCGATTATTTCCAACCTCAAGGAGGGAATGTCGGTGCTCGAGTACTTCATCTCCACCCACGGTGCCCGTAAGGGTCTGGCCGATACCGCCCTCAAGACCGCCGATGCAGGTTACCTGACCAGGCGTCTCGTGGACGTGTCGCACGACGTGATCATCACCGAAGAGGACTGCGGTACCCTCCGCGGCCTCATCGCCACCGCCATCAAGAACAAGGACGAGGTCGTCGAGTCTCTCGGCGAGCGTATCCTCGGCCGCACCACCGTTCACGACATCTTCAACCCGCTGACCGGCGAAATCATCCTCCACGCAGGTTCCGAAATCCGCGAGAAGGACGCCGAGCTCATCGACTCCCTGCCCATCGAGCAGGTGGAGATCCGTTCCGTTCTCACCTGCGAGAGCCGCAAGGGCGTCTGCGCAAAGTGCTACGGACGCAATCTTGCCACCAGCCGCATGGTGGAGAAGGGCGAGGTCGTGGGCGTTATCGCGGCACAGTCCATCGGTGAGCCTGGTACCCAGCTGACCCTGCGTACCTTCCACGTCGGTGGTACCGCATCCGGTGCAGTTGCGGATTCCTTCATCGAATCCAAGTACAACGGCAAGCTCTCGTTCGAGGAACTCCGTACCATCCAGAGGGTGGACGAGGTCACCGGCGAGACCCAGGAAGTGGTTGTGAGCCGTATGACCGAGCTCCGCATCATCGACGAGAACACCGGTATCACCTTCTCGCAGTACGACATCCCCTACGGCTCCGTCATCTTCAAGAAAGACGGCGACAAGGTCGTAAAGGGCGACCGCATCTGCGAGTGGGATCCTTACAACGCAATCACCATCGTCGAGACCGCAGGTACAGTGCGCTTCGAGAACATGGTCGAAGGAAACACCTACCAGAAGGAGTCCGCCGACGAATTCTCGATGAGCACCGACAAGGTCATCATCGATGCCAAGGACAAGAGCAAGAGCCCTACCCTGCACATCCTCGACGCCACCGGCACGAGCGTCAGGCAGTTCAACCTGCCTGTCGGCGCCCATGTCATGGCGGAGGACGGAAGCAAGGTCAAGGTCGGCGATATCATCATCAAGATCCCCCGCGCAATCGGCAAGGCAAGCGATATCACCGGAGGTCTGCCGCGAGTCACCGAGCTCTTCGAGGCCCGCAACCCGAGCAACCCCGCCATTCTCTCCGAGATCAACGGCGAGGTTATCATGGGCAAGCAGAAGCGAGGCAACCGCGAAATCGTGGTCCGCAACCGCAGCGGCGTCGAGAAGCATTATCTCGTGCCTCTGACCAAGCAGATCCTCGTTCAGGAGAACGACTACGTGAAGGCAGGCACCGCCCTGTCCGACGGTGGCATCTCTCCTAACGATATCCTCGGCATCCTCGGTCCCGTGAAGGCTCAGGAGTACATTGTCAACGAAGTTCAGGCCGTGTATCGTCTGCAGGGCGTGAAGATCAACGACAAGCACTTCGAGATCATCATCCGCCAGATGATGCGCAAGGTCGAGATTACCGATCCGGGCGACACCGGCTTCCTCAAGGAAGAACTGGTGGACAAGTGGAAGTTCATGGACGCGAACGACGCCATTTACGGCAAGTTCATCGTGGAAGACAAGGGCGACTCCGACCGCTTCGAGGCCGGCGACATCATCGGTGCACGCGACCTCAAGAGCGAGAATGCATCGCTGGAACGCCAGGGCATGAAGCTCCTAGTCACCCGCCCCGCACGTCCGGCAACCTCCAAGCTCGTGCTCCAGGGTATCACCCGCGCGGCCCTCAAGACCGACAGCTTCATGTCGGCCGCATCCTTCCAGGAGACTACCAAGGTGCTCAGCGAAGCCGCCATCCGCGGCCGCGTCGACCACCTCGAAGGCCTCAAGGAGAACGTGATCTGCGGTCACCTGATCCCTGCCGGAACCGGCCTCAAGGAGTACCAGGATCTCATCGTCACCAAGACCGACGAACTCACCCGCAGCCTCAACGAGCTGTAGCGGTTCGACGGAATCATTAAAGGCGCCCCGAAAGGAGCGCCTTTTTTGTTACCTGAGCACCAGTTCCACGGGACAGTGGTCCGACCCGTAAATCTCGTTGTGGATATCCGTTGACTCGATACGGTCGCGCAGGTTGTCGGAAACCAGGAAGTAGTCGATGCGCCACCCCACGTTGCGCTCGCGTGCAGCCATGCGGTACGACCACCAGGAATATTTGGCCTCGTCGGGGTGCTGGAAACGCCAGCTGTCGGTAAATCCGGCGGCGAGCAGCTCGGTCATCTTGGCCCGTTCCTCGTCGGAGAATCCGGCGTTGAAGTGGTTGGTGTCGGGATTCTTGAGGTCTATCTCCTCGTGCGCCACGTTCATGTCGCCGCACACGATAACGCCCTTGCGCTCCTTGAGACCGCACAGGTACTCGCGGAATGCATCCTCCCACTGCATGCGGTATGGCAGGCGGCGCAGGCCGTCCTGCGAGTTGGGGGTGTAGACGTTCACCAGGTAGTATTCGGGCATGTCGAGCGTTATTACGCGGCCCTCTGTTTCGTGTTCGGGTATACCGATGCCGGTCGTAACGCGAAGAGGTTCCTCGCGGGCATAGATGCAGGTGCCTGAATAACCTTTCTTTTCAGCGTAGTTCCAGTAGGAAGTGTATCCCAGGAACTCCAGGTCTATCTGCCCCGCCTGCAGCTTGGTCTCCTGCAGGCAGAAGAAATCGGCGTCGAGCTCCGTGAAGATATCGGCGAAACCCTTGCCCGCCACGGCTCGCAGGCCATTAACATTCCAGCTGATGAATTTCATATTGTCTTCCGCAAATGTGGTCAGGGACAAATTTAGCAAAAAAATTAAAGGCGGGCAATCAAGCCATCTGTGGATATTCTTGCATTACTATCAAAAGATGAATACCTTTGTCCTGCACTAAAGATTATCCGACACAGCGTTGTATAATGAAAAAACTGTTTGTTACTTTATTATTGGCTTTCAGCGCCTTGGCCCTCCAGGCCGCGGAGGCGCGCGACTCTCTTTCCGTTGACGGCCCATATGTCCTGTATACACAAGACGGAGTCCGTATTATAACCGTCGACAACGAAGGCACAATAATGGACGAGATGCTTCCGGCAGTTCCCGAAACCCTGACGGTTACCGACCATCTCGGCCGCTATCCCTTTGATGTAAGGATTCATCCTTTTTGCCGGCAGAGTTGGAAGGTCGATCCGCAGCCGGAACGGGTTTTCGTTATGTCCGACCCTCATGGAAGACTCGACTGCGTAGTCAGTCTTCTCGAGGGGAACAACGTGATTGACAGTGATTTGCACTGGTCTTTCGGGCAGAATCACCTGGTTGTTATCGGGGACGTTTTTGACCGGGGCGACGACGCAGTTCAGATTTACTGGCTGTTCTACAAATTGCAGCAGGAAGCGGAAGAAGCCGGCGGCCGCGTCACCATGCTCCTCGGGAATCACGAGCCTATGGAATTCTCCGGTGACATGCGTTATGCCACGCCCAAATACAAGATACTCGCCCGGGAACTCGGATTGGAATACCGCGATCTCTTCGGCCCCTGCTCAGAACTCGGGCGATGGATTGCCACCTGGAATACGATCTGCCAAATAGGGCCGGACCTCTTCGTCCACGCCGGACTGGGCGGGGACTTCTACCGGTGGAATCTTCCGGTACCTGAAGTCAACGCGCAAATGAGCAGGGCGCTTTTCCTGCGGAACAAAGAACGGAAGGCCATTTCGGATACCCTGAATTTCCTGTACGGCAGCAATGGCCCCATCTGGTATCGCGGCCTTGTCGTCAAGAGCAAAAAATACCGTCCGATCCAGCGGGATACGCTGGATATGATCAGGGAGCGTTATGGCGTGGACCATATCATAGTCGGCCACACGATGCTGAAAGACGTCACCACATTCCTGGACGGCAAGGTAATAGATGTGAATGTCGACAACCGCGTCAACCAGCGCAAGCACCGCAGCCGCGGCATCCTGATTGAAGGAGACCGGTATTTTGTCGTGGGAGACCGGGGCAAAAAACGGGAGCTCAGGCAAGGGGCGTTTTAGCAAATCAAGGTTTTTGTGTATCTTTGCAGTCTATGAGACCACTCAGACTGACGAATACGCTCACCAGGAGCAAGGAACTTTTCAAGCCCATAAATGAAGGCCGCGTGGGCATGTATGTCTGCGGCCCGACCGTATACGGCGACGCCCATCTTGGGCACGCACGCCCCGGCGTCACCTACGACGTGCTGTTCAAGCTGCTGCGCCATCTCGGCTACAAGGTGCGCTACGTGCGCAACATAACCGACGTGGGACATCTGGAGCACGACGCCGACGAAGGCGAGGACAAGATAGCGAAGAAGGCCCGCCTGGAGCAGCTGGAGCCCATGGAGGTGGTGCAGGCCTACACCCTGCGCTACCACGAGGCCATGCGCCTGCTCAACGTGGCGCCGCCTTCCATCGAGCCGCGTGCGAGCGGCCATATCGTGGAGCAGATCGAGGCTGTGAAGAAGATACTCGACGCCGGCTACGCATACGAGAGCAACGGCAGCATCTACTTCGACGTGCAGAAGTACAACGAGGACCATCACTACGGCATCCTCAGCGGACGCAACCTCGACGACACTCTGGAAGGCACCCGCAGCCTCGACGGGCAGAGCGACAAGCGCGCCCCCTACGACTTCGCCCTCTGGAAGAAGGCGGAGCCCGAGCACATCATGCGCTGGCCGTCCCCCTGGGGCGAAGGTTTTCCCGGCTGGCACCTCGAGTGCTCCGTGATGGGCGAGAAATACCTCGGGTACGAATTCGACATCCACGGCGGCGGCATGGACCTCATGTTCCCGCACCATGAGTGCGAGATCGCCCAGAACGTGGCTAGCCGCGGCACCCAGGGCGTGCACTACTGGGTCCACAACAACATGATCACCATCAACGGGCAGAAGATGGGCAAGAGCCTCGGCAACTTCATTACCCTGCCGCAGCTCTTCACCGGCGACCATCCCAAGCTGGAGCGCGCCTACAGCCCCATGACGATAAGGTTCTTCATCCTGCAGGCCCACTACCGCAGCACACTCGACTTCTCCAACGACGCCCTTCTGGCGGCGGAGAAAGGTCTCTCGCGCGTGCTGCAGGCCGCCCGCGACCTCTACGCCATGGCCGGCCGCAAGGCTCCCCAGTACGTTTACGGCGAGGAGACCTTCGGCATAGCCCCCGACAGCAGCAACGCCGAATCGGATGCGGTGCATGCCATATTCGAAGGTGTGTACGACGCCCTTTGCGACGACCTCAACACCCCCATCGCCCTGTCGCACATCTCCGAGGCGGTGAAGCTCATCAACTCCGCCAAGGCAGGGCAGGTCAAGCTCGGCGCAGAAGACATCAAGACTCTCTGCGGCATCTTCGACGACGTGGTATTCGGAGTTCTCGGACTCAAGGACGAAGAAACCGGCACCGACGGCTCCCGCAAGATAATCGACGGCCTCATGGGCATGGTGCTCGAGCAGCGCGCAGCAGCCAAAGCCGCCAAGGACTGGACCACTTCCGACCATATCCGCGACGCCCTCAAAGCCCTCGGCATCCAGGTCAAGGACACCAAGGACGGCGCTGAGTGGACCATAGAATAACGCATCCGGAATGCAAAAGATAGTCATTCTCGATTTCGGGTCGCAGACAACCCAGCTCATCGGGCGCTGCGTGCGCGAGCTGAACACGTTCTGCGAGATTCTCCCTTACGACAAGTTCCCACACGGGGACCCCGACGTGATCGGAGTGATTCTCAGCGGCTCGCCCCTCAGCGTTTATTCCGAAGGGGCCTTCCATCCCGACCTGTCCGGCATCCTGGGCAAATACCCGGTGCTGGGAATCTGCTACGGTGCCCAGTATCTGAGCTGGAGCGGCGGCGGCAAGGTCGAGCCGGTAGGCACACGCGAATACGGCAGGGCGCACCTGGACGTAACCGACAAGGCATGCCCGCTGTTCGAAGGCTTCGAGCCCGCATCTCAGGTTTGGATGAGCCACGGCGACACCATAACCGCCATCCCCGCCGGATGGCACAGGACCGCATCCACGGAAAGCGTGAAATATGCGGCCTTCGCCTGCGACAGTGCTCCCGCCTGGGGCGTCCAGTTCCACCCCGAGGTCTATCATTCCCTCCAGGGCAAACTGCTGCTGCGCAACTTCGTGGTGGGCATCTGCGGCAGCCGCGGGGAGTGGACCCCGGAGTACTTCGTCGACGCCACTGTGGCACAGCTCCGCAACCAGCTCGGCAACGACAAGGTAGTGCTCGGACTGAGCGGCGGCGTTGACTCCACCGTCGCTGCCGTGCTGCTTCACAGGGCAATCGGCGACCGGCTGAACTGCATCTTCGTGAACCATGGCCTGCTGAGGCTCAACGAGTTCGAGGATGTGATGCGCGACTACCGTGAGCTCGGGCTCAACGTAATCGGAGTCGATGCGTCCGACCTGTTTTTCAAGGATCTCGAGGGCGTGACCGAACCGGAGCGCAAGCGCAAGACAATAGGCGCCGACTTCATCAAGGTGTTCGACGCCGAGGCCTCCAAGCTGAAGGATGTCAAGTGGCTGGCCCAGGGCACAATTTATCCCGACCGCATAGAGAGCCGCAACATCACCGGCAAGGTAATCAAGAGCCACCACAACGTGGGTGGCCTTCCCGAAGGCATGAAGCAGAAGCTCTGCGAGCCCCTGCAGTGGCTCTTCAAGGACGAGGTCCGGGGCGTCGGGCGGCAGCTGGGCATTCCGGAGCACCTTGTGGGAAGGCATCCCTTCCCCGGTCCCGGGCTCGCCGTTCGCATAATCGGCGATGTGACGCGCGACAAGGTGCGCATGCTGCAGGAGGCCGACGCCGTCTTCATCGGCGCCCTTCGCGAATCCGGTTTCTACGACAAGGTGTGGCAGGCGGGCGTCATCCTGCTCCAGGACCGTTCCGTCGGAGTGATGGGCGACGAGCGCTCGTACGAGCACGCCGTGGCCCTGCGCGCCGTTACCAGCAGGGACGCAATGACCGCCGACTGGGCCGACCTGCCGTACAGTCTGCTGCAGCGCGTCAGCAACGAGATCATCAATAAGGTAAAGGGGGTCAACCGCGTCTGCTACGATATTTCTTCCAAACCGCCGGCAACCATAGAATGGGAGTAATGAATAAGAACGTCCCCAAATATGTCATTTCATTCATCCTGGCCGGAGTGCTCGTGTACTTCGCCTTCAGGAGCGTGGACTGGACTGCCTTCTGGGGCGGCCTGGCCGAGACCCGCTGGGTCTGGATAATCCTGTTCATCATCTTTTCCGTGCTGGCCCTTTTCCTCCGCGAGGAACGCTGGAGGGCCATCATCGAACCCAACGATCCGCAGGTGAAGAGGCTTGACGTCTGGGATGCCACCAACGTGGGCAACGTAGTCAACGTGGTGCTTCCCGGCGCGGGAGAGTTCGTGCGCTGCGGATACGTTTCCCGCAGGGGCGGAATCAGTTACGACAAGGCCTTCGGGACCATCGTGCTTGAACGCATCTGCGACATGGTGGCCATACTTATCCTGTTCGTGCTGGCCCTGACGACGGGATGGAGCAAGTTCGGGAGCTTCTTCATGGAGCAGATATGGAGGCCTGCCGCCTCGGGCATGAGTTTTTCGGCTTGGTGGCTGATTGCCGGCGCCGTGGTGATCATAGGTGGAGGAATCTGGGCTGTTTTTCGCTACAGGGACAGCAACAAGGTCTTCGGCAAGATAGCGTCCTGGTTCGCCGGTCTGGGAGCCGGCTTCGCGAGCATCGCCCACATGAAGCGCAAATGGCTCTTCGTGCTTTATACCGTGGGTATCTGGACCATGTACGTGCTCATGAGCTGGGCAGGTTTCAAGGCCCTTCCCATGCTCGATTCGCTCACATTCACCGACGCCCTGTTCATTTCGGCCGTGGGCAATATCGCCTCCGTGATTCCGGTCCCGGGCGGAATAGGCGCCTATCATTACCTGATTGCGCTTACGCTGCAGAACCTTTACGGCGCCTCATGGGACAACGGCATCCTGTACGCCACACTCTGCCACGAGACTCACGCCATTCTGATAATCGTACTGGGTATAGCGTCCTACGTCCGCATTACCCTTGCCAAGCGCCGTTAAATTACTTTTTTTTACTATCTTTGCAATCCCCTTGGTTCCGTAGCTCAGTTGGATAGAGCAACAGCCTTCTAAGCTGTGGGTCCCGAGTTCGAGTCTCGGCGGAATCACAAATCCATGGACAGAAGAGATTTTTTCAAGTATTCGGCTGCGGGCCTGGCGGGCCTGACGCTGATGGGCCGTCTGGAACCCGCGTTTGCGCGCAAAGCCGGCGACGGAATGTATTCCATAGTCATTCTGGGCGACACCCACTACGACGACATCGACCCTGAGAAGTATCATGCCGGCTACGCACTTGCCGACAAGGTTCGCGAGAACAACCACCGCAAGGAGTTCGCCCGCAACGGGCAGATGTGGGCCGGACGCAGCCGCAACCTCGCCAAGCGTGCGGCGTGCCTGGTTGACGAGGACACCCGCTACGTGTTCCAGATGGGCGACCTCATCCAGGGCGACACCGCCGATGCCGAAACCCACAAGCGATATCTTGACGACGCTCTGAACCTGTTCAAGACCGACGTGGCCCCCGACCTGCCCTTCGTGACGGTGGCCGGCAACCACGACCTGCGCGGCAACGACGACGCCGTTGTCACCAAGGCCTACACCGAGTACATGACCAAGCGCATGTCCGAAGAGCTCGGGCAGGAGATCAGGAGCACCAACTTCCTCTTCCGGAGCGGCCCCGACGTGTTCGTGGTGGTGAACTTCACCAAACCGAACGTGGAGGAGATCACTTCCCTGCTGAACGAGGCCCGCGGCGCCAGGCACGTATTCGTGATAGTGCACGGCCCCGTGTTCCCATTCGACGACGTCAAGTACTACTGGTGGTACCTCCTTGGCAACCGCAAGGACTCCAAGGCCGAAGAGCGCCGCAAGATGCGCAAACTGCTCGCCTCGCTCGACGCCATAGTGCTCTGCGGGCACACCCATACCACCGAATTCCTCGACTGGTACGGCGACGGCGGCCGCATCACCCAGATGACCATGAGCAGCGTCTGGCGCGATGAATCGCAGGCCACGTACACCGTCCTCGCCTCCGGCGCCGACGAATACGGCACCCTGCTCTTCAAGGCAAAGCCGGAACTCGCCACCGAGGCCAACGTCGCCCTGTTCGACGAATACCGCCCCGGCATACGCGAATACAGCCTCTCCGAAGCCGCCGGCTCATACAAGCTCACCGTCGACGGTGAACACGTGTACGTCGACTTTTACGCCGGCGACTCTGCGCGGATGTCGAAACGCTTCACGCTCAGATAATCTCCCGCCCGGAAACGAGCCATGATACGATTCCTTATTGTCTGTCTAATGCTCTTCTCCTTCCCGGCACACGCCGCCGGCGATGGAGGGGATGCCAAGGAGGCCGTATATTCCGACTTTAACCGTGCCGGCGGAGTTTACTATATGTATCCGTTTACCGGGCATACTGTAACTCCCCCGCCACCGGGATACACGGCTGTCTATCTCAGCCACTATGGACGTCACGGGGCCCGGTACCTGCTGAACGACACACAGTACGAGCGCAGTCTCGGAGTGCTCCGCGCCGCTCATGAGCAGGACGCCCTTACCGCCGAAGGAGAAAGGCTCTGGCAGGAAGCGTCCGCCTATTTCGAGGAAGAATGCCGCTTCAGGGCCGGAGACCTTACGCCTCTTGGCTGGGAGCAGCACTATAATATCGCCAGGGAGATTTACAAGGACAACAGGTCGTTCTTCAGAAAACGGCCCGCCGTAACCGCAGGCGCATCACAGGTCCCCAGATGCATAGTCTCAATGGCAGCTTTCTGCCAGGGACTCTCTTCCAAGGACCCGGCGCTCCAGATTTACGAGGCGGCGTCCAGGGCTGAACTGGATGAAATCAATCCTCATGCAGACGAAAACCCCCGCCGTACCAACGTCAGGATGGAAGAGGGCCGGTATGCCCGCAGGGACCCCTGGGGCACAGGTCTCAAGGAATTCATCGACAACAGAATCGACCACCGCGCCATCGCGGGGCGCATTTTCCGGGATCCCGATTTCCCGAAGCCTTTCAGGGGCACAAGGGCCTTCGTCACAGACTTGTACGACCTGGTCTTCAATATGCAGTGCACCCCCACCAAGCGCAGCCTGATGTGGGTTTTCTCCCCGGAAGAATGTTACAAGCTCTGGGAAATCAACAACTATATCCATTACATGGAGGCAGCTCCGCCGGCAACAATGCGTGATCTTCCGGCCCTTTGGAACCTGCTTGACGACGCAGACAATGCCATTGCAGCAGGAAAACCGTCCGTACGCCTGCGTTTCGGGCACGACACTGTTTTCCTCTTTCTCGTTTCAGCCATGGGTGCCGACGGATTCGGCATTGTGCCCGAGAGCGCCGACGGCATCTCGGAAAACTGGTACAATTACCGTTGCCCCATGGCAGCTACCTTCTATCTGCTGTTCTGCAAGGGGCGAAAGGGGGACGTGATATTCAAATTCGTGCTCAACGGCGAAGAAGCGAAACTTCCTCTCGAGCCGGTCAAAGGTCCCTGGTACAAATGGGCGGACCTCAAGACAATGCTTGAGGCCCGCTTCCAAAGACAGTAGCCGGTTATTTCAGCTTTATGACGCAGGTGTGCTTTCGTGATCCGGCCGTAGGATAGTCCCCCACGAAGCCGAGATACATCTGCCCGTTGCGGATATGGACGCCCTCCGGTTCGAAGGTGCCGTCCGAAGACAGGTTCAGCTTGATAAGCTGCTGCTTGTCGGCCGACACGCCGACCTTCACAAGTTTCTGGAGAATGTTCCCGCTGAAGTCCATGACCGACATCAGCGTCGCCTCGTCGTTCTTGGCGCCTGAAGTCACATATATCTTGTCGTCATATACACACAGGCCCTGGACGGCGCCGCTGTTCGTCTCGCCAGTGGTCACGCCCTTGCGCTTCCAGGGGAAACTGGCAATTGGATTGACGGTTTTCAGGTTGTAGGCCGTAACGCTTTTCCCCTGGTTATGGGACGCCCTGGTAACCTTTACCGTCATCGTTTTGGCGTTGCGGATCTCGGACAGTCGGTATACATATATGTAGTCGCTGCTGTTCTCATAGGTCCAGAGAGCAATGACGTCGTGCTCGGTGTCCACATCGGCGAACCGGGCTCCGTTGTCGTTCAGGTAGAAGTGTTCGAGGGCATCTTCGGCATATTCCGTAACGCCCGCCTTGAACTTGTGACGGCAGATCAGGCGTACGTCGGCATTGTTGGCCTTGCCGCCGGAGTATCCTCCGTTGTCCGTATGCTCGCCCATTGTGCCGCTGGTCCAGAAGATCACGTCGTCGGCATCGTATTCGATGCTGAATCCATCCCCGTGGCCGCCGCTGGGGAGTATCATATCGGCACCTACTTTGGACCCGTCCATGTTCAGTGCGCACACCCTCACGGAAGTTGCGTCCTCATTGGACATATAGAAGCGTCCGCGTTTGTCTATGTCGAAGCTCTGCATGCCGCTCTGGAGGCCCAGGGGCAGGGCGATCATATCGGCTGTCAGGGGCTGGGTAATGTCCTGGCTGAACGTCGCGCCGGGAGTTGAGTCATTCTCCTTGACTGTTACTTCCAGCTGGCCGGCCGCCTTGATCTTTGCAGAAGACAGCGACAGCGTTGCGTTTCCTTTCGCCAGCCCTTTAATCTTGCCTGCGGACACGGAAACCACATCCGGGGCGGAGGAACTGATCTTCACTTCGCAGGGATCGGCATTGAAATCGTACTCGGAATCGACATACACTCCCCTTTCGAAAACCTTGTATGAAACGGGAACCGCCACCTCTTCGCCCACAAAAAGCGTAAGCTCATTCTGCTGAAAAGCCATCTTGCCGTCGACCGTTTCATCTCCCGATCCGGACGGCTGGGTACAGCCGGAGCATAGGAAAGCTGCCGCCGAGAAGACGGCGGCAGCTTTTGCCATAAGAAGTTTGATCGTCATGTCAATTACCACAAACATTTCCTTCGAATTTACAGTTGCCTGCCTTGCTGGTCGCCAGGGTAATGTATTTTTCGAAATTGTCAGGGGTCAGGGTGACGACCTGATGGTCTGCATCCACGGTCAGAGGCCCTACCTTTCCGCCCACCTTGCAGTTCTTGACGGTCACGGCCTTGCTGTTGGCATTGCCAAGGATAGCACCCATATAGATGGTGCTGGCCTTGAACATGTCGGACAGAATGGTTCCGTAGTTCTCGCAGGCGTCGATGGTGATGGGGTTGTTGGACTGGCCAAGGATACCGGCGGCATAGCCGTGGGTAGTGTCTCCAGCCTTGTCGAACACGATGTCGCCCCTGTTGATGCAACGGGTGAAAACGTCATCGGTGCTGCCGGCGGAACAGATGCCGCCGATACGGCTGTTGCTGGCCTTCACGTCCAGTCCGGAAATCTTGCCCTCGTTCACACAGTCCTCCACCTTGGTCTTTGCATTGGCGGAAGCCACGATGCCGGCCAGACGGGTTGCCTCGGCGGCGATCGCCACCTTGTTGGTGCAGTTCTGGATGTAATTGAAATTCTTGCCGTCCGAGAATCCGACGATGCCTGCGACGGAAAGACCGTTGCCACCGTTGTTGGCATTGACGGAATTCTTGGAGGTGATGACGCCTTCGTTGACGCAGTTCTTTACATAGCTTGCGAATTCGCCCTCGGCCGTGTACATCTCACCGACGATACCTGCAAGGCACTCGCGGGTGGCATCCTTGGCTGCAGTCAGGCTCATGGTCGCCTTGTTCGTGCAGCCCTCAATGGTGGAATTGAGCGCGAATCCGGCCACGCCTCCGATGAAGGACATCGCGGCGCTCTGGCCTTCGAAGACGGCCTTGGATCCGATGACTACATTCTTCACCGTAGCGCCGTTTAGGATTCCGAAGAGGCCTGCAGCATATCCTGCGACAGCATCGGCGGGAACGCTTACCTTGAAGTTGTCGACCGTGTGGCCCTGTCCGTCGAAGACGCCTGTGAAGGGAACGTCGCCCGCGGTGATGACACCGGCGTTCGTTACGGAACCGGCCCCGATAGGGGTCCATTCCTCACCGCCGAGATCGATGTCGGCACCCAGGGCGAGCACGCCGTCCACGAGGAACTTGCTCACGTCGCCGCCGGTCTTCACCAACTCGGCGAACTCCTTCAGGTCTGCGGCAGAGCCGATTCCCTTAATGGTCGGCGCAGGAGCGCCATCCCAGGTCAGGTCGGTGATCTTCGCACGGTTGGCGTCAGAAACTACGCCGATGTACTCGGTGAAGTTTCCGGCGTTCACGTCGATCATCTCGTGGTTGCCGTCTTCCTTATAGACTCCGAGCTTTCCGCCTACGGTAACCCCGCTGATGGAGGTAAACTTGGCGATGTTGCCGCCGATGAGGCCCCTGTACGTGGTATTGGCGGCGATTACGGTACCCGTGTTCTTGCCTCCCTTCATGACGATGGCGTCATCGTTGAAGAAGCTGACGATGGCTCCCGCGTGGGTCGCGGCGTCGGTTGTAGTAAGGTTGCCGTTGTTCACCAGGCCCTCTGCGACCGCATTCTTGTAGAGAACGGACACGACGTTGCCGACACGGCCGTTGGCGATGGTGTTCACCTGGTTGGCGTTGTTCGTACAGTTCAGGAAGTGACCGCCGTAGTTGGCCGTTGCGACGATACCGGAGCAGCGGCCGAGTTTGACGTTAAGCTGACCGTTGTTCACACAGTTCTCGATATTGTTCGCAGAGTTGTCCTGTGCGGTGGTCACGAATCCGGCAACGCCGCCGTACATGGTGCCGGCAGCGCCGTTGGCAGTATTCTTACCGCAATCCGCATTTACGATGAGGTCGACGGTACAGTCCTTGACGACGCTGATACCGGTTCCCGTATTGAAGATGAATCCGGCAATGCCGCCCAGGGCGAAGCGCTTGGATTCCCCGGTACCTGCGGAAGTGATCTTTCCGCTGACCTTCACGTTCTGGATGGTGGAGGAAATCGAGGTTCCCACCAGAACGCCGGCATCGGCCTGGGCTTCCGCGGAAATGTTCAGGTCGGTTACGACGTTCAGGTTCTTGACGGTTGCGCCGTCCAGCACGCCGAAGAGGCCGAAGGTGCCGCCTGCCGGAACCTTGACAGTGGGATTGAATCCGGATATGGTATGGCCGCCGCCGTCGAACACGCCCTTGAAGGCGATTCCGGTATATGCGCCGGCATAGTTGCCGTTGCTGACCGTCTCGGGATTGCCGATCGGAGTCCATTCCTTGAACTCAGACAGATTGATATCTGCGAGCAGCTCGACCTCCTTGGATGCGTTCTGCCAGCGGCTCACGCCGTCGTTGGTGTTCACCGCCTCGACGAACTTCATGAACTCTTCCACATCAGGAATGCCTCCGATGCTGGCCGAAGGGTCATAAGGAGCCGTATAGCCGAGCTGGGTAATCGGAACGACATAGGATTTCCCGCCGCCGGAGAATACGATTTCACCGCTCCTGGGGGCGACGTCCGTCTTGTCGTTGACATAAGTGCTCTCCACGGCGAAACTGACGATTGCGTTGCCGCTGCCGAAGATGGGATCAGCCTTGACCCAGGTCGGCGTAGTGACAATCCAGTTGGCGTTGGTTGTCAGATTCAGTACCTGATCGGAGGGATCCTTGCAGGGAACGTCGTTCAGGGCCGCCGGATCTGAAGAAAAAGTAATCTGCACCTCTTCCTCCTGTGCGCAGGAAGAAGCCATCATCAGAGCCACAAATGAGGCGCAGATCAATTTGACATGGGTTTTCATTTCGTTGTTATTTAATTATTTAATTCTTACAAGCATATAGTTTAGACAACTGCGTTCGCCTTTTGAATCCGAGACGCTGTTGACGATTCTTCCGGATGACGCCGCCGGGTCATACACCCACATGCATGAGGAGCCGCCACCGTCGAAACGGGTCATGTTCCAGGCACCCAGTTTCTGTGCGATACGGAACATTTCGTACCCCTTGACGCCGTAGGAATAGCCGGTCTGACGGCCGTCGACCTCAATCAGCCACACCGTCTTGCGATCCTGACTCACCGCTGTGAAAGTCATAGGATCGTAGGTAGTATGGAGATTGTTCCCTGCCGGCGGCGTACTGCTGCCATCCTTGCCGTCTTCCATCAGCCTGTACATACTGCTGTTCTGGGTATGGATGGGTTTGGTCTCCCCATCTATCGACATGTCGAACTTCAGGCGTACCGTATCCCCTGCTTTCAGGGAAGAGAGCAGGGCCTGGGCGGTGGAACCGCTGACGGCGAATCCGACTTCTTTCGCGGAAGACAGATACGGTGCGGACGAAAGGGGCGTGCCGGTACCGTTGTACATGTCTTTCACGACCGCCTCGGCCCAGCCGGTATTCACCTGTACGGGGCTGTCCTTGTATTGGGCGACCACATACAGCACGTCCATCGCAAGCGGATTCGTGATGCTCTTCTTCGAGACATGCGGATACTGCCTGTAGCGATTCGTGTACATGTTCACTTCATACTTCGGAGAAGCGTGCCTGAGGATCGTGTCATTCACGGAACATATGGAGTATTGCTTTCCGCCGGCTTCGAGATGTGCGCTCAAAGCCTTTTTGCCGCAGGAGGCCGTTCCGTCCGTGAAGACGGTAAGCGCCCATGCGTGGTTGACCAGCGCACCTGAAACCGCGGGGTTGTTCACATAAACGGGCTCTCCTTCCTCCACGTGATAACCACGCGAAATGCCATCGTTCGAATCGAAGAATCCAGTATTGGTTCCGGCTATGATGTTCTGCCCCTCCGAGCGCCTGCGGGAACATACTTCGGACAAGGTCTCGCGGAGATTCTTGCCGTTGTTGCTGTTCTTGTTGGCATTGGGGTTGGGAACCTGCTCGTTGGCATACGCCGTGGTAAGGTCAACATCCGGATTCCCGAGGTCGATCTGCAGCACATGCATGTGGCGCGGCATTCCGGTGAAAGAACAGTGGCTGTACTTAACGCCGGCGTGCAGCTGCTTCTCTTCCAGGACATCCCAGTCGTAATACGTATCCTGGGTCCAGTCCACCGTGTTTTCCTCCAGGTTATAAGCTTTGGCGGGATACACGGCGGTGGAGTGCACGGAAGCCCGTCCGTTTACGGAGCCGTAGCCGAAGTTCCCGGTAAACTTGTCTGAAGATGAATTATAGGCACATCCCCAGGCGGGTCCGAAATCGGCAGAGACAACTCCGTTAACGGCGCCGTTGTTGGTGCAGTTCTCGATCTTTCCTTCGTTGTAACCTACCAGTCCGGCATTCCGGCAGGCGAACGACGCCGATATGTCGCCATCGTTCACGCACCCTTTCTTCTTTAACTCGGAATTGCCGAGAACCGATGCGGCATCCGTTCGTCCACAAAGTCCGCCCATGCAGAGGGAGGCCGAACCGTTTGCGACGCTTAACGCCGCCTTGTTGGTCACACCTGTGAGAGTCACGCCGGCTGCATTGCCGATGATTCCGCCTATGGTCCCGGAAGCGTTTCCGGTGAAGGACACGCTGCTTCCCTCGGAGCCGAAAACGAGATTTGTCACTCTCGAATTCCGGGCATATCCGATGAAGCCGGCATCGGGATACTTGTCCGTATCCACCGTCCACTGCACATTCCGGATTACGTGCCCCTTGCCGTCAAAGCTCTCGCGGAACGGGTTGTCTTTCGATCCGACAGGAATCCATTCGCGTATGGATGAGGCGTCGATGTCGTCAAGGAGAGTCACGACGCCGTCGACCATATAAGGGCTGACCGGCCCGCCTCCGTTGACGGCGGCGGCGAAAGCCAGAAGATCGGCGGCGTTCGAAATGCCTTTCACGGAGGGCACCCCGCTTCCGGCAGCCTGGACCAGCTCCACGGTCTGTTTCTTTCCGCCCAGGGTACTGACTTTGATTTCGGCCGTCCGCTGTACGACGTCGGCATTTTCCGATGCCGAGACTTTCACGGTGACAGCCGTTTCAGAGCCTTCTCCCTTGACGGTAAGCAACTTGGCCCATGACTGATCGACAGATGCCATCCAGCTTTCCGAACTGAGTACGCTGAAGGATACCTGACCTCCCGGGGCGTCCACCGTCAGAGACAACGGGGACACCTCAAAGCGGGCCACATCGGGACCGGGCACATCGCCGCACGCCTCCAGGGCGGAGGCGGCGGCAATGAGTGCCAGCGATTGGAAGATCAGGCTGAGAAGTTTCATGGGCTACTCCCAACCGGGGTTCTGGGTCAGTTTTCCGTCGTATGCCTGAATCTGTCCGAGCGGAACGGGATACAGGTAATCGCGGTCTTTCCACACATAGTCCTCCGCAGCGTCACGTGTAATGTATCCGTGGTCCCCGTCGGACAGGGTCAGCGAGTTGGCGCCAACCTGGATACGGTTCGTGGCCGGGATGGAAGAGCTGACGGTCGAAGGCATCTGGCCGATGTAGATCAGCAGGTCCATCTTGCCGTCATGATCGGTGTCATATTCGCCGGGAGCCGGGATGTAGATGCCCTTGTAGCCAGGCGTGCGGCCGGCCGGATCCAGGGGATCGGCGACTGCGGACTTGTTGCCTGCAGCAGTCAGGGGCGCACCTTCTTTCCAGCGAATCATATCCCACTGGTGGAAGCCCTCAGCGAAGAGTTCCACGACTCTCTCGCGGCGCACTTCCAGGATAGCGGCAAGCATGGTGCCCTTGGCGTTGGGATAGTACTCGGACATCAGCGGATCGGGCGTGGAAGGAAGCGTCATGTTGGGCATTCCTGCACGGTCGCGAAGAAGTTTGATGGACTTGTCTATCATGGCCTGAGTCAGTTCTCCGAGTTCGGCATACGCCTCGGCATAGTTCAGGAGGACTTCTGCATACCTGATGTATGCCCAGTCGGTCGTGCTGGTGGTAGCGTTCTCATGGCTGCCGTCGGAGACTCCCTTGATAACCCGGTATCCGTTCAGGGTACGTGCGAAGTCGGTGGTTTCGACGGCACCCTTCATCGCCGGATCGAGATATCCGAAATGGCCGGGCGCATGGATGGTCTGGGCCATGCGGGGGTCCCTGCGCTGGAACTGCTCGTAGTATTCTTCTGTAGCCCAGCCGTTACGTTCCTGGATAGGCTTGCCGTCGGAACACAGATAATGGTTGACAAAACGCCTTGTAGCGCTGTAGGTCTCGTTCTTCAGGTCGAACTGAAGTCCGTGGCGGATAGCCAGGGTAACATCGTATTGCTTTGCGAAGATGGCTTCGGGATTGCCCCTGAGGTCTTCGAGCTGGAAGAAGTCGCGGTAGGCCTTCCAGTTGGGGTTGGCGCTGGTGGTATAGAGACTGTACTTTCCGGAGGCCATTACGCTCTGGGCGGCGTCCGCTGCCTGGCGCAGGAACCATTCGGAGCTCAGCGTCGTTGTGGAACCGTCGGCTTCGGTGTACTGCTCGTCGGCCACATTGTGATATTTGCGGAAAGTACCCTCGAACAGGGCGGCGCGGGACTTGAGGGCCATCGCACCGTATTTGTTGATGCGGAAGCAGCCGTCGGGCCAGCTGTCGGGCAGTTTCTTTACGGCGAGGTCGAGATCTTCGATGACCTTCTTCATGACATAGCCGCGTGGATCGCGTGCGTGGAAGAGGGCATCCTGATCCGCGGAACCTACAACCTTATCATAGTAAGGAACGTCTCCGTAATACTGGACCATCTGATAATAGAACAGCGCACGGAAGAAATGCTCCACGCCTTCATATTTGGTACGGACCTCTTCGTTCTTGCAGTTGCCGCAATTCTCGAAGAACTGGTTGATATGGCGGAGATAGCCCCAGTGCGTCTGTGTCCAGAGACCGGATGTGGCATTGGTGCGGGTTCCTTTCTGGATAGCGCTCAGGCCGCGTCCGATAAAATCGTCACCCCTGATTTCTGCATAAGATGTAGCATCGTTCAGAAGGGTGGAATACTCATAGTTGGTCCACAGCTCGAGCTCTTTCTCGGAAGAGAAGAAACTCTCCGGGGAGAGAGAGGTCTCGGGGGTCTTCGTGAGGAAGCCCTCGCAGGCGGTCATTGTCAGCAGAATCGCTGATATCGTCACTACTTTGAATATATTTTTCATATACTGTTCCTCCTGAATTTTAGAATGTAATGTCCACACCGAAGGTTATGGTCTTGGCATACGGATACAGGCAGTCGCCATAGGCGGAGGTGGTCGCGACCTCAGGGTCTACGGTGTCGCAGTATTTCTTCATCGGAGACCAGTAGAACAGGTTCTCACCGCTGAAGTAGAGGCGGCACTTCTGAATGGCCCTGGTCTTGAACGGGATGGTATAACCCAAAGTCAGGTTCTTCAGACGCAGGTAGGCGGCGTTCTGCAGGTAGCGGTCGTTCACGACGCTGTTCTTGACGAGCTGCGCACGCTGGCGGGGGAAGTAGCCGGACGGATTGTCTTCAGTCCAGCAGTTGTCCTGCAGGGAGGTGGCGATGAACGTAGGCCTTCTGTAGGAATAAGGGCCCCAGAAATAGACGCAGTTGGCATCGGGATACCAGTCGCATTTGCCCACGCCCTGGAAGAACGCGCTGAAGTCGATTCCGTTCCAGGACAAATCGCCCTTGAAGGAATACCGGTAACGGGGCAGGCTGTTGCCGATCACCCGGCGGTCACCGGGATCGTCCAGGGTGTTGGAGCCCGTGTTGATCGCTATCTTGCCGTCCTTCATATGCTTGTCGCCGTCCAGGTTCTCGAACTGCATGTCGCCGGCGAGCACCTTGTTGTAAGGGGCCTTGCAGGCGAGCTCGGCCTTGTTGACGACACTCAGGTCATATTCTTCCGCCCACTGGGCAGCAGCTTCGTCGGACTCGAACAGGCCGATGACATGATAGCCCCAGATCTCACCGAGGGTCTTGCCCACGTAATTGTCAGTAAGCAGGTTGGTGGGGTTGTTGAACTTGGTGATCTTGGTGATGTTGTCACCAAGGGATGCGGATAATCCGTAGTACAAGGGCTTGCCGGCCACTTTGAATGCATCGTGCCAGTTCACGGTGATTTCGTAACCGGTGGTGCGCAGGTCGGCCGCGTTCTCCTTCGGGGCGCTTTCGCCGTACACGTTGGGGAGAGTCATGGCCTTGGTGAGCATGTCCTTGGTATCCCTTATGTAAGCGTCGGCGGTGATGTTCAGGCGGTCCTTGAAGAATCCGAGGTCGAGACCGGCGTTATAGGAAATGACGGTTTCCCAGGTCAGGCCGCTGGACACCGGTGAGGACATAGTTGCACGCTGTGCCGCGTCGGTTCCGTTGAACGTATAGGTCAGCTTGGCCAGTGAGATGGTGTCGAAATAGTAATAATTGCTGACCTGCTGGTTGCCGAGGGTACCATAGCTCAAGCGCAGTTTAGCCTTGTTCCAGGTATCCTTGATAGGTGCCCAGAAAGGTTCCTCGCTGATGCGCCATCCTGCGGAGACGGAGGGGAAGAAGCCCCAGCGGTGCTTCTGGGGGAAGCGTGAGGTTCCGTCATAACGGCCGGAAACCTCGAACAGGTATCTCTCTGCGTAGTTATAGTTCAGACGGCCGAAGAAGCCGAGGGTCCTGTAGGCGCTGTTGCTTTCGGCGAGGGTGGAGATTTCAGTTGCCGAGGCAAGGTTCAGATATGCCAGTGCGTCGCTCAGGGAGCCCTTCTGGTGGACGGTCAGGTTCGAGGAACGATAGTCATCGAAATTGGCGCCCAGCGTGGCGGCGATATTGTGCCTGCCGAAGGTGTCGTCGTAGGAGAAATAGCCGTTGGCCACATGTCCGTCCTGATAGTAGCGGACCTCGCGATAGAAATCGTACACGGAACCGTTGCTGAAGTTGCCTCCCGTAAGGCCGTTGCCCACATACATGCGCTTGTTGGCGTTGTCGTAGCAATTGGGAGTGGGAAGGCTTCGGTAGGAATTCAGGTTGTCGTTCCTGCGATAAGTATAGTCGACGACGAATTTCAGCCCCTTTACGATGCTGACGGTCAGTCGGTTGGTCAGGGTGAGGGCGTTCTTGATACGGGCGTTCCTGTTGCCGTCGTTCGTCCATACGCCGCCACGGCCGCTGAAGAGAGGCGAAGTGGCTCCGTACATGAATCCGGGCTGGATGTTAACGGTTCCGTCGGGGTTGTAGGGAACGTAGAAAGGACCGACGTTCTGCGTCGTATTCCACAGGATACCCGCCTCAACAAGGCCGGTCTGTCCGTCCTGCTCCCAGAATCCGCCGTATTTGTAATTCGACCTCTCGAAGGCGATATTGCTGGAATAGTGCAGCCAGGGGGTTATCTCCGCATTCAGCTTGGAACGGAAAGAGAAGTTGTTGACGGTATCTTCCGCGCCCTGGTTGAACAGGCCTTCGCGGTACAGGTAACGTCCGCTCACATAGTAGTTCATCTTCTTGGTGCCGCCCTTGATGGAGATGTTGTGCTCCGTTTCGGGACGGGTCCTCTTGAACAGCCATCCGTACCAGTCGAAATTGCCCAGGTACAGGTAAGTGTACGTGTTGGTCACATCGGGGATGACCCACGGACGCGCGGGGTTCTCGGTGACGTCGTTCCTGCGGTCATACATCATCTGGATCTGCTCCTCCGAATATGTCCATGCGTCGTTTCCCTGCAGAAGCTGGTTGAACGTGTTGGTCATCGTGATGTAATCGTACGCGGTGGTCATGAAGTTCGTGGAGGTGGTGTTGCTGGAAATCGAGTAGCGGCCGTTGTAGTTGATGGAGGCCTTGCCTTCCTCGCCCGATCCGCTCTTGGTATTCACCAGAATCACGCCGGCGGAAGCCTTTGCACCGTAAATGGCGCAGGCAGAAGCGTCCTTCAGCACGGAGATGCTCTCGATGTCGTTCGGGTTCACAAGCGTCAGGCTGCCTTCCACGCCGTCGATCAGGACCAGCGGGCTGCCGGAGTTGAGGGACACTTTGCCGCGGACGGACATGCTGTATTCGGAAGCCTCGATGGATCCGTTGCCGGTTGTGAGGACGATGGAGGGATCAGCGCCCTGGATAGCCATCGCCGTATTCGTCACAGGACGCTGGTTAAGAGTGGCGCCGTCGATCACGGATACCGCACCGGTCACATTGACCTTCTTCTGGGTACCGTAACCCACGATGACGACTTCGTCGAGCAGGTTCATCGAATCGTTGAATACGATCCTGACATGACCTTCGTTGCCATTGACGGTAACCTCCTGGTCGGAATAACCGATGTAGGAAACGATGAGGGTGGCGGGGAACTTGACATCCCTGAGCGCGAAGCTTCCGTCGGCTCCAGAGATAAAACCAAGGTTCGTTCCCTTGATGAGGATACCGGCGCCCATCAGCGCTTCCCCGTTCTCATCGACCACGACACCGGTCATTTGGGCGGGTTTTGTCTTGGGCTCTCCCTTACTGACGGAAATGCTCTTTCCGTCGATAACGTAGCTTACCTGCTGGCCGGCGAAAATCTGGTCCAGCACGTCTGTGATCGATGCTCCGGAAGCATTGACGCTGATCACTTTGTTGAGGTCCACGTCGCCCGAATTGACGGATACGGAGTATCCCTGGGCGCGGTTCAACGCAGTAATCGCATCGCTAACCTTCACATTCTTCAAAGACAGGTTGACCTGAGCATTCGCGCCGATGCAAAGCATCAGGGCCGCGAACGTCAGAAGAATCGGTTTGAATAATCTGCTGTTGGTTAACATAAATAAAGTGGTTATTTGGATTGAAGGAAAATAGTCTTTCCGGAGCGGCGGACACGCATCTTGCCGTCGGAACTCATCACGGCCAGGATCTGGTCGAGGGTTTCATTATTGGTGAATATTGAGAAATAGCGCCTGGAGGCGAGCTGCTCGTCCATGACCACGATTTCGCAGTTGAAGCGACGGGACAGCTCCTGAGCGATGTCTGACATCACCATATCGAAGAAGTGCAGCGAATTGTCTTCAAAGAAAGCCTTGTAGCCGTAGGGGTTGAACCTGGCGACGTCGAGTTTGTCGTTCTCCCGGTTGTATTGCATCCTGTCTCCGGGCTTCAGCCGGACAACCCTTGTTTCATTGTGCCTGGACACACTGGCTTCCACACTGCCTTCCATCAGAAGCAGTTCGGCGGTGCGCTCCTGGGCGAAGTTCTTGAAGTTGAACGAAGTGCCGAGCACTTTTATGTCGATGCCCTGGGATTTGATGATGAAAGGGTGTTCGGGATCTTTGGCAACATCCAGATATGCTTCTCCGTCCATGAAGACGGTGCGGCTGTCACCTGAGAATACCGCCGGATACGTCAGCCGGCTGCCCGAGTTGAGGTGGAGCACTGTGCCGTCGGCGAGCGTAACCGTCTGCTTTTCGCTGAACGGGACGCTTACCTCCACCCACTCGATGGCGGCTATGCGTTCTTCTCCGGTATTCACGCCGGCCCTATAGGATATGGGGACGATTATCAGCAGTGCTATCACGGCCGCGAAGGCCATGACATAAGGATACACCTTTCTGATTACGGTTTGACGATGGGACTGCTGTCCCGATGCTGTAAGACACTCGTCGAAAAGGTCCCTGAGGGAATCGTCGAGGTCCTGCGACCCGTTGTTGGCACAGATATACTTCTGCACCTCTTCCTCTTCACGCATGGAGAGGCGGTCGGAAAAATAATCGCGTAACTTGTTCTTCACGTTTATATAACGCATGAAGAACGAGAAATGCGTAATCGGTTCCGACGATTAATTCAAATAATGCGAAAACTCCCGCCTTGCTATCTCGAGGTGTTTCTGGACGGTGCGGACCGAGATGCCCATGCGGGCGGCGATCTCCTCGGCGGAAAGGCCGTTCAACTTGCTCATACGGAACACTTCCGACCGTTTTTTCGGCATTTTGGCCAGGACCGAATTGAGCATGGGCATCATGGCCTCGGTCTGGATGCCGTCGGAGATCTTTTCGGGGAGGACCTGCACCCTGTCGACCTGACTTTCCCACTTGGACCTCATCGTGCTTACCACTTCATTGCGGGCACAGACGAACAGCCAGTTCTTGAAAGCGGTCACGTTTTCAAAAGAAGGTTTGGACGACATCAGGCGCATGAAAATGTTCTGCACGATGTCTTCCGCCTTAGCCTTGTCTTTGATAAGACCTGTCACGAAACGGCGCAAACCGGGAGCATAGCGTTTATAGATTTCCGCAAAAGCCCCCATGTCCCCATCGGTCATGGCTTTGATGAGGACATTTTCGTCGGTCTTTCCCGGAAATCTGGATGACATATTTATATATGATCAATAAATGTGACGACAGCAGCCTTACTCCGGCAGATATACGCCGTCTTCCTTCAGGGTGCTGACGAGGAGGGCGGGGTCGAGCTGCTTGGGGCCGACGCCTTCGCGAACGGCAAGGGCGGCGGCGGTGCCGGCAGCCTGGCCCATGGCGAAGCAAGGAGGGATGACGCGGATGGCGGCCATCACGGGACGCTCGGCGGCGGCGCAGCGGCCGGCGCACAGCAGATTGTCGACCTTCTGAGGCAACAGGGCCCTGTATGGGAACCAGTACGGGTCGTTGGTGTTGCGGGCGACATACTCCACATAGCCCTTGCGGTGGATGTCCATGTGGTTGGCGCAGCAGAACACCGGATCGGGATAGCGCACAGAGTTCTTGGCGTCCTCGGTGGTCACGGTGTACTCGCCCACGATGCGGCGGGTTTCGCGCACGCCGAGGTTTTCGGCCGATTGGGCCAGCTCGCAGTTCTCACAGCCCTTCACGTACTTGCGGAGGAACTTGACCACGTAGTCGGCCTGCTCGCGGCCGGTGATCTCAGCCTCGGTAACCTGTTTGGGGTCGAGGCCGTCCACGTCGTCGGTCTGGGTCATGTTCACGGTGGCCGTGCCGTCGAGGTTCTGGAAAAGTGCTATTTTCTGGCGCCACATCGGGAACTCGCCGGCCTCGCGGGCGGCAAGGATCTCGCGCATGTAGAACTGCCCCTCGAAGTCGCCGGCCTTCTTGCAGGCCTCGTTGTGGGCGTCCATGGCCTTCCAGTCGATGTTGCGCAATACTATGAACAGTGAAGTCGCCTGTACGCCGCCCTCGCCGTCGCCGTAGATGAACGGAGCACCGGCCTGTGCGGCAACGTCGCCGTCGCCGGTGCAGTCGATGTAGTTCTTTGCCGTCACTTTCCAGATGCCGGCCTTGGTTGCAAAGTAAGCGGCCTTGATTTTGCCTCCCTTGGTGTCGGCCTTGATGAAGAGCGCATGGTAGAGCAGCTCCACACCGGCTTCCTTGCACATCTGCTCGGTGGTGCGTTTCAGGCACTCGAAGTCGAAGGTCGTCAGGCCGTGGTGCCCTTTGTCGCGGTAGGCGGAAAAGGATCCGATTTCGGCCTTCAACGGGTGGATGGCTCCTCCCTGGGCAATCATGCGGTCCACGAGTTCCTCATAAAAGCCCCTGATCAGCAGCGTGTTGCCGTCGGGTGTGGTGCTCGACATGAACGGGGCCACGAGGCCGTTGGTTGCCATGCCTCCCAGATATCCGCCGCGCTCGGCAAGTATGGTCTTAGCACCGTGGCGGGCAGCGCACACGGCAGAGCCTATACCGGCGGGGCCGCCGCCAATCACCAGCACATCGCAATCGAAAGTACGCGTGACGGGGAGCTTAACCTGATTGTTGCAGGCGCATGAGCAAACGAGCAGCGCCGCGGCGAGGAGGATGGTAAAACGTCTCATACAATGGGAATTATTGTGCAAGATACGAAAAAATCAGTACAAAACCAGCCCAAGCACGGCGCCGGCCAGAATAATGAGTATGGGATTGACCTTGCCCCAATAGGAGGCAGCGAACGCCGCTCCGAGCAGCACCCAGCTCTTCCAGTCCACGAAATTCTCCCTCACCAGCGCGAAAGCCGGAGTAAGCCCGTCCCACGACGTGCGGACAATCAGGATAACGGCTGCAGCGGCAATCAGGCCCACCACCGTAGGACGCAGCCACCCCATAGTGCCCTCGAACAGCGTGCTGCTGCGGAACCTGGTGTAAAACTTAACGATGGCAAGCACGATAAGGAACGACGGCAACACCAGCGCAAGAGTGGCCACCGCTGAGCCGAGAACGCCCATCCACTGCAGCCCGGTGGCGTTGTAAAGCACGCTATAGCCGATGTATGTGGCGGCGTTGATGCCTATGGGGCCCGGCGTCATCTGCGAGATGGCGACGATATCCGTGAACACGCTCTCCGAAATCCACTCGTGCGCCACCACCACCTGCGTCTGAAGGAGCGACAGCATCGCATAGCCGCCCCCGAAAGTGAAGGCGCCCACCAGGAAAAAGGTCCAGGCCAGCTGCAATATGAGACTCACCGCTTCCATCGTTCAGTATAATAAGTTGCGCTGAAGCCCAGCACGATGACCACAAGCAGGATGTAAATCGGTGATACGTTCAGGAACGCCACCAGCACAAGCGAGACTACGGCGAGCAGCCACTTCCACCATGTGGTGCAGCTCTTGCGCGCCATGTTCAGCATGGGCACGGCGATGAGCGAGATGACCACCGGACGTATACCTTTGAACGCCCGCTCCACCCACGGATTGTCGCGGAACACCGAGAAGAACATGGCCACTGCAAGGATAATCAGGAACGACGGAGTAATGGATCCGAGCGTGGCTGCTATGCTGCCTTTGATTCCCCGAAGGCGGTAGCCGGCGAATATGGAAATATTGACTGCAAGCACGCCGGGGGCACTTTGCGAAAGCGCCACGATGTCCGGAAGCTCGTCGTCGGAAATCCATTTCCGCTTCGACATCTCCCGCTGGATGATGGGAATCATGGCGTATCCGCCCCCGATCGTGAACGCCCCTATCTTGGCGAACACGGTAAAAATCTGCCAGAGTGATACCTTTTGCCCTTCCATGTCAGTCAAGCGGATATTTGAAGATGTTGACCCTCCTGTCCGGAGAACTTCCGGCGTCCCTGCTGGCGAAGCCGATGTACAGGACTCCGTCCTTTATCTTGATGCCCTCAGCCTCGAAGTATCCCAGATCGGTAAGGCCCTCCGACTTGAGTAGTGAAAGATCGTCCACCCAGGGTATGGATACGGTTTTGAGCAACTTGCCGGAAGAGTTGATGAGGTAGGCAGTCGCCCAGTTCTTGCCCGTGCCGGCGGCAACGGCTTCAGGTTCTGCCCCTGCGCCACGGAAATACCACAGCTTGCCGTGATGCCATTCATAGCCCTGGGCTATGTTGTTCAACGGCATCTGGAATTTCACCAGCGGCGGGATTTTGTTCAGGTTGACAGCCTTGACTATCGGTTTCTCAGTCACTGCCGGGCTGCCGTACCTTATGCTGTAGCTGACCTGGATGTTCTCGACGGGCGCGGATTTTATGGTATCTATGTCATAAACATAAAACCAGGCGACATTGCTGATGTTCCGGCACCAGATGCCGACGGTGCGGTTGTCCTGGTCATACGCCGCGATCATCCGCTTCATCCCCGGAATCATGATGTTGAAATCGGCCTGGACGGGGAGGAATGTCTGGCCGTCGCGGAATTTTACACGGGAAAGCACCTGGGACTCGGCATACCGGTTGGTCTCGCCGCTCTCCAGGGTGCCGTAGTTTGAGACCCACAGCCAGTCTCCGTCGTCGCATCGCTCGACGAAGATATTGTCGCCATGTCCGTAATACTTCAGGTGCATGTATGACTGGGGCCCCTGGGCGCCTACGGGCTTGCGCGTGAAAGTGAGGGTGTGCGGTGCGCCGCATACCTGACAGGCATACATGTAGTCGTTGAAGAAGTCCCAGGACTGCACGACTGACTTGTAATAAAGGGTATGCCCGCAGCTGAATTTGCGGGCCGGGTCGTAAGCGGCGGTCATCTGGCCCATATCCACCACATATATCTTGCGTTCGGCGAAGATTCCGGATTCCGGTTCCGTGGCGCGGATAACGGTGCTGCCAGCCTTTTTGGCCGAAACCAGTCCGTCCTTGTCGATGGTAGCGACGGATGGATTGGAGGACGTATAATCTATTGTGTATGTTTTTCCGGCGACGCCTTCGGAAACCTCGCAAACGAGCGGAGCGGTCTCGCCGGGAAACAGGTCCAGCATGGGCCCGGTGAACTGCAGCACAGGATCGGGGTCCGGCTCCGGTTCCGGCGTGGGCGCAGGCTCGGGAGCGGGAGTCTCAGTCCCGGCCGGATCGTCGGGCACCACCTCGGGGCCGCAGGCAACCAGCAAGAGCAGGCAGATCAATATGCCGGGAAAGCGCTTCATTTTCTTAAAACTCCACTCAAAGATACGATTTTTTCAGTATATTTGACTGTCATGAAAACTATCAAACGTTTTATATTACTGATATCGGCTGCTTTATGAAAAAGAACAAGACACTTTCAATCATCGTACTGGCCATCTTGGCTTTCATTCTCCTGATCATAAGTTGCACCAAGATGGTCGACAACTCCGAGATCGGCATCAAGTTCAAGAAGTTCTCGCTTACCGACCAGGGTCAGCTCATCGCCACCGAAGTTACGGGCCTCATTTTCTACAACCCCATCACAACGAAGGTATTCACCTATCCCGTTTATATCCAGAGAGTTGATTACCAGCCGTTTACCGTCACCACCAAGGACGCCGCCGAGTTCACCATGGACCCCATGCTCGCTTACCAGCTTGAGCGCGACAAGGCGTCTTACGTGTTCAACAAGTACCGCCGCGACCTGCCGGAGATAGAGAAAGGCTACATGCGCACCTGCATCTACGACGCATACCGCATCAGCGCCAACAACTACACTTCCGACGAACTGATGGCCAACCGTGCCAAGTTCGAGCAGGAAGTGCGGCAGATGCTGGTGAACTCGTTGGGCTCAGAGGGCTTCAACGTGCAGGAGTTCACTTCCCGCATCACACCTCCCCAGTCGCTGAGCGCCGCCATCGAGGCCAAGAACCAGGCCATACAGGAGGCACTCAAGGCGGAGAATCTGGTCAAGCAGGCCGAGGCCAACGCCCAGATAGCCGTTGCCAAGGCCAAGGGTGAGGCAGAAGCCACCAAGGTGAAGGCCGACGCAGAGGCATACTACAACCGCACCATCTCCGCTTCCCTCAGCACCCTCATCGTACAGGAAGACTGGATAGAGAAATGGGACGGCAAGCTGCCCGAGGTCATGTCGCAGGGCAACGCCCTCATGATGAACCTGCCTGCCCTGAACGGCAAATAGCTGATCTCCAGTAGATTATGAAAAACCGATTGTGTCGTCTGACACAATCGGTTTTTCATTAGTAATTAATGGCCAGTTAGTTCTGGCGCACGATTTTTTCGCTTGACAGCCAGGCTATTTCTTTAGGTACTCGTCACCAGGGTGTCTGAGGGGTACGCCCCTCAGTCAAAGTAGTCAGGCTATTGACGAAGGTATTCGTCACCAGGGTGTCTGAGGGGTACGCCCCTCAGTCAAAGTAGTCAGGCTATTGACGAAGGTATTCGTCAATAGCCTTTGCGGCGGTTCGGCCGGCACCCATGGCGAGGATGACGGTGGCGGCGCCGGTGACGGCGTCACCTCCGGCGAACACGCCTGGACGGGTGGTCGCGCCGCTCTCGTCGGCGACGAGGCAGCCGCGGCGGTTAACCTCAAGACCTGCGGTGGTCTTGGAGATCATCGGGTTGGGCGAGGTGCCGAGTGCCATGATCACGGTCTCGGTCTCAATCTCGAACTCGCTGCCGGGCACGGGCACGGGGCTGCGGCGGCCGCTCTCGTCGGGCTCGCCGAGTTCCATGCGGATGCACTTCAGGGCCTTGACCCATCCCTTCTCGTCGCCGATAATCTCGACAGGGTTGGTGAGCATGTCGAAGATGATGCCTTCCTCGATGGCGTGATGCACCTCCTCCTTACGGGCGGGGAGCTCAGCCTCGGTACGGCGGTACACGATGTGCACCTCGGCGCCCAGACGCAGGGCGGTACGCGCTGCATCCATGGCCACGTTGCCACCACCGACCACGCAGACCTTCTTTCCGGCGTGGATAGGGGTCAGGTAGTCCTCGCGCCATGCCTTCATGAGGTTGTTGCGGGTGAGGAACTCGTTGGCGGAGAACACGCCGCAGAGGTTCTCGCCGGGGATGCCCATGAACTTGGGCAGACCGGCTCCGGAGCCGATGAACACGGCCTTGAAGCCCTCTTCGTCCATCAGGGAATCGATGGTGACGGTCTTGCCGATGATGACGTCGGTCTCGATCTTCACGCCGAGGCGGCGGACTTCTTCGATCTCGATCTTGAGCACCTTGTCCTTGGGCAGACGGAACTCGGGAATGCCGTATTCCAGCACGCCGCCGGCCTTGTGCAGGGCCTC
This sequence comes from Bacteroidales bacterium, assembly GCA_016288775.1. Taxonomy (GTDB): domain Bacteria; phylum Bacteroidota; class Bacteroidia; order Bacteroidales; family UBA932; genus Cryptobacteroides. The sequence continues at coordinate 31,299 of JAEELG010000120.1, forward strand.
GAAGATGGTGACGTCGTAGCCCCACTTGGCGAGGTCGGACGCGCAGGCGAGGCCTGCAGGGCCGGAACCCACAACGGCCACCTTGATGCCGTTGGCGGGAGCGCATTCGGCGCTTGCCTCACCGAGGGTGGTGTCGGCCACGAACCTCTCGAGCTTGCCGATGGCCACCGGCTCACCCTTCACGCCAAGCACACAGCTGCCTTCGCACTGGGTTTCCTGCGGGCACACACGTCCGCAGACGGCGGGCAGGGAGCTGTCTTCGGCGATGATGGCAGCGGCACCCTTGATGTCGCCTTCCACCACCTTGGCGATGAATTCGGGAATCTGGATATTCACCGGGCATGCGCTGACGCAGCGCGGGTTCTTGCAATGCAGGCAGCGGCTCGCCTCGAGCATCGCTTCCTCACGGTTGTAACCGTAGCAGACTTCTTCGAAATTGGTTGCGCGGACCTTGGGATCCTGCTCGCGGACCGCGACTCTGGGTATTCTGTTAGCCATTATTTGCCCCTCCCTATTTTACAGACGTGTGTTTCATTGACTTTTGCCTCTTCGGCCCTGTACTGGCCCTGGCGGCGCATCGCCTCGTCGAAGTCGACCTCGTAGCCGTCGAACTCGGGGCCTTCAACGCATGCGAAGCGGGTCTTTCCGCCAACGCTCACGCGGCAGGCGCCGCACATTCCGGTACCGTCTACCATGAGGGTGTTAAGGCTCACGATGGCGGGGATGCCGAGCTTCTTGCAGGTGAGGGTGGTGAACTTCATCATGATCATGGGACCGATGATAACGGCCTGGGTGTACTTGTGGCCGTCCTCGACCACCTTCTCGAGCATGTTGGTGCCCATGCCCTTGAAGCCGAAGGAACCGTCGTCGGTGCAGATGAAGAGATTGTCGCAAACTTCCTTCATCTCGTCTACGTAGATGAGGAGGTCCTTGGTCTTGGCGCCGATGATCACGTCCACGGGCACGCCATGCTCCTTGAGCCACTTGGCCTGCGGATACACGGGGGCGGTGCCGAGACCGCCGGCGATCAGGATATAGCGCTGCTTCGCAAGCTCTTCGGGGGCCATCTTCACGAAGTCGGAAGGCTGTCCGAGAGGGCCCACCACGTCGGCGAAGCACTCGCCAGCCTCGTAGGCGATGATGTCGGTGGTGGAAGCTCCGATGCGCTGGGTTACGATTGTTACGGTTCCTGCCTCACGGTCGAAGTCGCTGATGGTCAGGGGGATTCGCTCTCCCTTCTCATCGGCGCGAACGATGAGGAACTCGCCCGGCTGCGCTGCTGCGGCAAGACGGGGGGCCGACACCTTCATCCTGCAGATGATGGGCGTCAGCATTTCTTTGGTAATAATTTCGAACATGTTATTGAATACTGGTTATCAATTTCTGAATCAATGCAAAAGCCTCGGACGCAGGCGCAGGTTCCTCGCCGTGGTCGGTGACCACGAGATCGTAGATCTGCCCGGGGAACTGGTGGCGTCCTATCTTGAAGCGCGCGCCGCTGCACACGGCCGCGTAGCGTTCGTCTATGCTGGGAACTGAATTGAGCGCGATGAACACGTCGGAGGTGGTGCGCAGGTCTTCGTCGTCGGCTCGGATGTAGCGGACCACGGCGCCGTTCCGGGCGAAGAAAGACTTGATGGCGACCTTGAGCGGCTCGAGACCCGCCTCCGAGTCGTCGGTGAACACCACAACGCTGAACACCTCCGACAGGGGGATGACCCCTGTGGCGGTGCGGCTGCGGTGGGAACGAAGGCAGAGCCGGCGTATCAACTTGCGCATCAGTTTCATATCTGCCCGCCGTTGGAAGCTATGAGGGAACGGATTTCCGCCTTGGCGTCGCGCCAGCGGGGAATGTCGATCTTGGTGCCGATGACCTCGACCACCTTGGCCGCGATGATGGAACCCACCTCGCCGCAGACCTTCAGCGGCATGCCGAGGGAGTGGGCGTAGAGGAATCCGGCAGCGTAGGTGTCGCCTGCGCCGGTGGCGTCGATGGTGTTGGCTGGCCAGGCCTCGATGTAGTACTCCTCGTCGCCGGACTTGACCCAGCTGCCGTCCTTGCCGACCTTGAGAACGGCGATTTTGCAGTGGGAAGCTATCTCGTCGAGCATCTCCTGTGCGGAATTGAGCTTGGTGAAGGCCCGGCCTTCGGTCTCGTTGGCGAAGACGATATCGACATAACGATCAACGATATCGTGCAGGAAGGCGTTATTGCTCTCCACCACGTTGTAGGAGGCCATGTCGAGGGATATGATGCATCCCGCCTCGTGCGCCAGCTCCACCGCCTTGCGGATGAGCGCCTGGTTCTGCACCAGGTAGCCCTCAATATGGAAGTAGTCGTGGCCGGCGAAATACTCGGGCTTGAGGTCCTCGGGCACGAGGTCGAGGGCTGCGCCCAGATACACCGCGAAGGTGCGCTCGGCGTTGCCTCCGCTCACGAACACCATGGAACGGCCGCTCGAATGCTCGCTCTTGAGCAGGAGCGTGTTCACGCCATACTGCTCCTGGTCGCTCTTGAAAAGGAGGCCGAGCTCGTCGTCGCCGATCTTGCCGATGAAGCTTGACTCCATGCCGAAGATTGCCGTGCAGACTATGGTGTTGGCTGCGCTGCCTCCGGCTACATATTTGACTCCCAGGGGTTTGAGCGCCGCCCATATCATGTCGCCCGTCTCCATGTCGACGTGCTGCATGCTGCCCTTGGGCAGATGGTAGGTATTCAGCAAGGTGTCGTCCGGCAGGACGGCCAGTATGTCCGTAAGGGCATTCCCTATTCCGAGTATAGATTTCATATCCTACAAATATACGAATTATAAGTATAATTTGGTATCTTTGCAGCCGTGATAAAGAAGTATTTGATCGTTTTTCTGATATCCATGGTACCGCTGATCGAGATCCGCGGCGCCATGCCGTACGCCGTGGGCTTCGGACTGCCGCTGGTTCCGTCGTGCATAGTGGCCGTTCTGGGCAACATGCTGCCCGTGCCGTTCATCTTCCTGTTCGCCCGCAAGATACTCGAGTGGGGCAAGGACAAAAAGGTCATCGGCGGCTTTTTCACCTGGTGCCTCGAGAAAGGCGAGAAGGGCGGCCGCAAGCTTGAGGCCAAAGCCGGCCGCGGCCTCTACTGGGCCCTGCTCCTGTTCGTGGGTATTCCCCTGCCCGGCACCGGCGCCTGGACCGGCACCCTTGCCGCCAGCATCCTCAACATGGACTTCAAGAAAAGCGTGTTGTACGTGATGCTCGGCGTCGTGCTCGCCGGCGCCATCATGCTCGCCGCCTCCCTCGGCGTCTTCGGCGCGATACGGCTGTTCAACTGATAATCATTACTCAAAATATGGCAAAGAAAGTTCTTCTTATGATTCTTGACGGTTGGGGCGAAGGACGCCACGACCACAGCAACGCAATCTATACCCAGGGCGCGCCCTTCATCGACAGCCTCAGGGCAAAATATCCCATGGCACATCTCCACGCCTGCGGCGAGTACGTCGGCCTGCCCGACGGCCAGATGGGCAACTCCGAGGTCGGACACATGAACCTCGGCGCCGGCCGCATCGTATACCAGGACCTGGTGAAGGTCAACATGGCCTGCCGCAAGCACGAGCTGATGGAAAACAAGGAGATCAAGGCCGCATACGACTACGTGAAGGCCAGCGGCAAGAAGCTCCACTTCTTCGGCCTCTGCTCACACGGCGGAGTGCACTCCTCCCTGGAGCACCTCTACGAGTTCCTCGCCGAGGCAAAGAAGGCCGGCATTAAGGACGTGTACGTGCACTGCTTCATGGACGGCCGCGACACCGACCCCCGCAGCGGCTACGGCTTTGTGAAGGAGCTAGAAGAGAAGATGGCGCAGACCACCGGCCGCGTGGCCACCGTCTGCGGACGCTTCTACGCCATGGACCGCGACAAGCGCTGGGCCCGCATCAAGGAAGCCTACGACATGCTCGTCGAGGGCAAGGGCGCACAGTTCACAAGCGCCCTCGAAGGCATCCAGGCATCGTACGACGCCGAAGTGACCGACGAATTCATCAAGCCCATCGTGATAACCGAGGGCGGCAAGCCCCTCGCAAAGGTGGAGGAAGGCGACTGCGTGATCTTCTACAACTTCCGCAACGACCGCGCCCGCGAGCTCACCAACGTGCTCACACAGAACGACATGCCCGAAGAGGGAATGCACACCATCCCCCTCCACTACTGCACCCTCACTCCCTACGACGCGTCATTCCAGGGCCTGCACATACTCTTCCCCAAGGAGGAGGTCACCGACACCCTCGGCGAGACCATCTCCAAGGCCGGTCTGCGCCAGCTACGCATCGCCGAGACCGAGAAGTACGCGCACGTGACCTTCTTCTTCAACGGCGGACGCGAAACTCCGTTCGAGAACGAAGACCGCATCCTGGTCAACTCCCCCAAGGTGGCGACCTACGACCTGCAGCCCGAAATGAGCGCGGTGGAGGTTACCGACCGCCTGTGCGAAGCCATCCGCAGCGAGAAGGAAGACCTCATTATCCTCAACTTCGCGAACGGCGACATGGTGGGCCACACCGGAGTGTACAAGGCCATCTGCAACGCAGTCGGATGCATCGACGGATGCGTCGAGACCACCGTCACCTGCGCCCTCAACCACGGCTACACCGTGCTGCTCACCGCCGACCACGGCAACGCCGACTACGCAGTGAACGAGGACGGCAGCCCCAACACCGCCCACTCCCTCAACCTGGTGCAGTTCATTGTAATCGGCGCCGGCGACGAGGTCAAGACCGTGAAGGACGGAGCGCTCTGCAACGTGGCTCCCACCATCCTCAAGCTGATGGGAATCCCGCAGCCGGCCGCAATGACCGCGGAGCCGCTGATCTAACGATCATCGGCTCCCGCTGCGCGGCAGCTACCATCCCCCTGCACCCCCAGGGGACGGGGGAAAGGTTTCCCCCGCACGGCTTGCGCCGTCCCCCTTCTGTCGGCCTTCGGCCTCCGGATTCCAGCGATCAGCAGCTCCCGCTACGCGGCGTAACTTTTATAAATAAATCGAACTATTGTCAGTGTTATTGGCGTCAAATCTCCCATGTTTGCGTTTAAGAGCAGAGAATTCAGAAGAGAAATAAACAGAACAGCCATTTATGGGATCTTCATTGGTATGAATTAATTTAAAGCGCCCACCCGTCAAAGAGCACACCTTGTTATTCAAATCTTTGTACTCTACTGAAAAACTTCCGGAATGATATTTATCTGTCGGAGGCTGATCGAATAGAATTGTAGCTGAAAGCACTTGATAATCATTTTTTGACCTATCTGTAAGATAAACTCTGTCTCCGTCCAAATATGCGGGACCGTCTGCAAATACGTCATCTGGTGTCAATAAAAAAGCTATGAAACGAAAGAATACATGATCGTCTTTCGAATCAAGATAAGGATAATCACGGGCATATACATAGGACCAAATCAACATTGAATCTATGGATTCTCTAGCGAGGCAAACAGTATATGCTGTAGGCGGGGCGAAAAAAGGAACGTCAGGAAGAGGCTGCACATATTCAATGGATGAGGCAAAAAAACCCAGAGAGTTTCTCAATTCATTTGTGGGGACCACACCATTGAATGGATTATCACAAGACGCATCGTCATTGTTCAGCGACAACAGAGAACAGCCCACCAATAGCGCTGCCATTAAAGACAAGACAACAACTATATAGTTCTTCATATAAAACTTTAGAAATAATACGTTCAATTATAACTCGGAACTTGTCCTGTACATAAATACCATAACAGCTTCTGCTGTCACATTATTATTGACATCTGTACAACTATATGGTATTACAACCTGACACAGTATTGTGCTTATATGCCATGATTACGTCTAAAACTCGCAAACTCAGAAATAAAACAATAACTATCGGGCCATTGAGCCTCAGGTGCCGTAGCAATCCCGACCACTGTATGGAACAATTTAAAGCGCCCTCCGTTCAACGAGCACACCTTGTCTTCCAAATCTTTGTATTCAATTGAAAAACCGCCGGAATGATAATTATCAGTCGGAGGCTGATCGAATAGTATTTTCGCCGAAAGTATCTGATAATCATTCTTCTCCTTATCTGTAAGATACACTCTGTCTCCATCCAACTTTGCGAGGCCGTCTGCGAACACGTCATCTGGTGTCAACAATAAAGCGATGAAGGTAAAATAATTATCCTCCTCCTTCGAATTATTCCAATAATAAGTTTTGTCTTCTGCCGAATATTTCCAATCAGGAACATAATAAGCGCAAAGTTTGGAATATATGAGCATGGAATCAACCTGCTCTCTTACAAAGCAGAATGTGGTCATGCACGGATCTTCCCAAAGATACCTCTGTGGTTGCCTGTATTGAATGGCAGAAGCATAAAAGCCAAGCGAGTTGTCTGTCTCGCTGGCAGGCCGGACACCATTGAATGGATTGCTGGATGCCTCGTCCAGATTATCAACGAGAGAGAAAAAGCTACAGCCCGCCGCTGATGCCGCTAAAAGAATATATAATAGCCATTTAAACAACCTCATTATAATATGCCTTTAACGTCAAATATAGTAATATTTCAGAGAAACGCAAAATGGCCGGCAGGTATAAGTAGGATGCCTGGCGGCTTTGGAAATACGGAGCAGCTGTGCGGCAGTAGCTCCCGCTATTTCGTATGTTTGTCCTCAAAACAACACGAAAATGAGGATAAACGGACATTTTGTCAGTTTATCCTCAAATCATCCCGTTTTTGTGGACGGATGGCCAAATCAGAACTCTATGTCGGCGTAAATCGGATAGTGGTCCGAGATGTATTTCTTGCCGGCGTAGGGGTTATTGACCACCTTGAAGCGCAGGCAGCTGCCGAAGCCGCTGTAGTAGATGTAGTCGATAGGCGTAGCGACCTTGGCGTCGTATTCCTTGCCCGGGTCTCCGGATGTGAAAGGATTGATGCTGAAGCCATTGAATGAGCCATCGGTGTCGGCCTCCACGGCGCTGAAACGCGCGCTCTTCATGAGCTTGGAGATGTCGGTGAGGCAGTCGTTGTCGGGCAACACGTTGAAGTCGCCGGTCAGGACCATGGGGACCCCGTCCGGGTTCATCTCCTGTATCTTCTTGTAAATCAGCGCCAGTCCCTCCCTGCGGGCAACCACGCCCTTGTGGTCGAGGTGGGTGTTCACGAAGTAGAACTTCTTGCCTGTCTCAATGTCGCGCAGCAGGGCCCAGGTGGCGGTGCGCTTGCAGGCGGCATCCCAGCCCTTGCTCGGCTCGTCAGGAGTCTCGGAGAGCCAGTATGTGCCCCACTCGAGCAGCTTGATGCGGGTGGAATCGTAGAACACCGACATGTGCTCGCCTTTGGAGATACCGTCCTCACGTCCCACTCCTACGGCTTTGTACTCGGGGCACTGTTCGAGGATATACTGAATCTGGAAGTCATAGGCTTCCTGCACGCCGAACACTGCCGGGCGGATATCACGGAGCATTGCGGGAGTGGCCTCCTTGCGCAGTTCCCATGCATTTTCGCCGTCCTTGGCAACGCCCAGACGGATGTTGTAAGACATTACGCGGATGCCTGCCGACGCGCTCAGCGCAATCAGCACTGCAAATAAAGAAAGTACGAGCTTTTTCATAACAAGCGTAAAGATAGGAAAAATCCGGTTCACCTGCAATCTTCCGGTCGGCATATGAACGCTTTAACGAAGTGCAAAAATACTTTTTTTGTACGAGAATAGCCAGTGCGTAATTACGGTAGTATCTCCAGATTTTATGCCGCAAAACGCGATATTTTCTGCTAAATCTATGAAAAATTTCGAGATTTAGCAGAAAATGTTTATCTTGCACCATCAAATAGATGCTGCTATGCTCATAGGGAGAAAAGAAGAACTCACAGAGTTGAAGGATGCTTTCAAGTCCGAGTATTCCGAGTTCGTGGCGGTATATGGCCGTCGGCGTGTCGGCAAGACCTTCCTGGTCAGGGAAGCCTTCAACTATGAATTCACCTTTCAGCATACTGGCGTGGCAAAGGCGAAGATTGCCGGGCAGCTGGCCGCCTTCCGCACATCGCTTATCGACTGCGGGTATGTGGACTGTCCGAAACTCTCCAGCTGGTCTGATGCCTTCAATGCCCTAAAGGTTGTCATCAAGTCCAGCCGGAAGAAAAAGAAGGTGGTTTTCATCGATGAGATTTCATGGATGGACACGCCCAAGTCGCAGTTCGTTTCTGCGCTGGAGCATTTCTGGAACGGATGGTGCAGTGCCAGGAAGGATGTGCTTCTGATTATCTGCGCATCGGCCACTTCGTGGATTATCAACAAGGTCATAAAGGACCGTGGCGGTCTTCATAATCGCGTGAGTGTGCAGATTTATCTGATGCCTTTCACCTTGAAGGAATGCGAAGAGTACCTGCTGAGCCGTGGCATCCGGATCAGCCGGTATCAGATTCTTACGCTCTATATGGTGATGGGTGGCCCTGCCTATTATTGGAGCCTGCTGCAGAAGGGAAAGTCCGCAGCGCAGAATATCGACAACCTTTTCTTTGCCGAGAATGGCAAACTGCGCGGCGAATACAATGCGCTCTATGAGTCGTTGTTCAAAAATCCCGATCGTTACATCAAGATCGTGGAAGCCCTGGGTGGCAAAGGCATAGGCCTTAGCCGGCAAGAGTTGGTGGATGACTATGGACTGGAGAACAACGGTGTGCTGACCACCTGCCTTGAGGAATTGGAGCAGTGTGGGTTCATCCGCAAGTACAATGCTTTCGACAAGGAAAAGAAAGAGGCCCTGTTCCAGCTCATTGACAACTATACGTTGTTCTATTACAAGTTTATCCGTGAGGCAGGTGGCGACACGGCCTTCTGGATGCATTCATTGAATTCGGGCCTTTACCGCGCCTGGTCCGGGCTGGCCTTCGAGCGGGTTTGCCTGCAGCATGTGGGGCCCATCAAGGCCGCGCTTGGCATTGCCGGAGTGATGACACGCCAGTGTGCCTGGCGGGCAGACCGGAAGAAACTCAGTCCGGGAGAGAGGGGTGCCCAGATTGACCTCCTCATTGACCGCAAGGACGACATTGTCAGCATTTGCGAGATGAAGTGGGCGTCCGAACCCTATGTCATCGACAAGGATTATGACGAGAAACTCCGGAACAAGGTGGCCGCCTTCATCCGTGAAACAGGAACAAACAAGTCTGTACTTGTCTCAATGGTCACCACTTACGGTGTGAAAGAGAATACGTACTCTGATGCAGTCCAGTCCCAGGTGGTCCTGGAAGACCTATTTGTTTAGACACTATTTTCTGCTAAAAGTCTCTTAGGAGACGGGATTTAGCAAATTATCATCGGCAAGTTCCGGAATGCGCTGAGAGCAATCAGCACTGCAAATAAGGATAATACGAGCTTTTTCATAACAGTCGTAAAGATAGGGAAAATCCCAGCGAGTTTTGCAATATATTAGTTGGTTTTACACCATTAATGTCAAAGATAGTAATAATTCCATAATCGGTCCATCTGCACTATGACTTGCTTTCTTTGAACAAGTCCCGGAGCCAGGCCGGGAGCGTTCGGCCGTCGATGGTATCGCCAAGCTTTGTTCTGATGTTGCCGTTGATAAGATACACGCTTCCGCTGTCAATTATGTCGGTCAGTTCTTTTGAGACGAATCCGGACGCATAAAGAGAACACAAACCGACCTCTTCTGAGTTCAGGCCACGCTCAACAAGCTTTGCAACGAAATCAGGGAAAGACAGAGAATACAGTAGTCCAATATTCCTTAACATCTCTTGATTGTCGCGTTTGAGATTATGAAGGACACTTCTTTGAAGTGGCTTAGTCGGAACGTTTTGGAAATAAGGAGCGAGGGCTTGAAGGCGAATACTCAGTTGATCTTTTACATCAGAAAAGTCTTCTTCGCAATTATTGAAAGATTCTCGTATAAAGGCATATTCTCCTTTTATTTCATCGTACGCACGTTGTAGCTGCCGTTGTTTGCGGCGGTTATACACTATTGACGTGGCAAGGGCCGCCAGCATGAAACCGACCAGAATCGACAAGAGGACAATCTTGTTCTTTCTCTGCTCTCTTTCTATTCCATTGTTATATCGTTCTTCCAGAAAGCGTACATCATTATTGAAGATTCTCATGTTCATGGTCTCAATCAGCCTCCGGCTTTCCTGAACGGATGCGACATAATTATCGAAGTCCCTCAAACCCTGATATAACCTTGTAGCTGCCGAATAGTATTTGATCGAATCCTGAATACTGGAAGAAGGGGCTAGATGAACGCAGGCTAAAGATTCCTTGGCTTTATCATAATCCTTACAGCGTAGCATAATTTCCGTAAACAGTATTGGATTCGGTCGGCGATGTTCTTTTTGGCATGCCTCTGCATACAAAGAGTAATACCGGGATAAAGAATCAGTGTCTTCTTTCGTATGAAAAAGCATTCGATACAGTAATTGCGAATAATAATCGGAAGGATAAGACTCGCCACGATTTCTTATCCAGTTTGTCAAGGAATCCAACTCCATGGACGCTCTTTCATAATGGTTTTGGTTATATAGCAATACGATAACGTCAAGACAACTTCTGACGTAGAAAAAAGAGTTGTTGAGTAGAGGAGACGCGGCTTTTGCTTTATAAGCTTCATTCAACGCTCTATCAAGGGCAAGTTGTTTAAAATAAACCCTGGTCTTTGCGGAATAGAGACGTGTAACATATTCCCCTGTGATGCCAGGATCAATAAAAGACTCTGCTTTTATATAGTCAAGAAGAGCTTGGTCATACTTCTCTGCATTTTCAAAAACACGACCCAAATAATAGTATGACAAAAAAGAACGGGACGGATCTTTGTGTTTACTGAAATAATCAATCGCAGGACGAATAATTGAGTCATTCTTGAGGTCTATGTAATTCTTGTCCAAAGCCATGGAATACAATAGTGAATACAACCCTTTGTCAGCAGTCGAATAAAGACTGTCGGACATGAGTCGGAGCTCTTTCAATGCACATGCTGGATCTGATTGAATATAACTCTCGATACATAACAGCTCATCATTGAAACGAGGAGGATGGCAAGAAATACATGTAAGAACGATAGTAACGAGGAAACACAAACGCCGCATATTGACTCTGTTTATTCAATAGCAAATATAGCCTAATATTCGACCACTTTCAACCACCCCTAAACTTTAATTTTTCAACACGTTGTAATTCAGCAAATTACCCACCGCTAGTTTAAACTTTTCATTGCTGTTAATAGGAAAAGAAGCGTTAACTTTGCAGAAAACCATAACCATATCTATTCTATTAAAAAATTGCTGTACATGAAACAGTTACTATTATCTATTGTTTGTTTTGCGCTTCTTTCTTCATGCACTCATAATGTGGATAATCGCGAAGACCGGTATTTGGCGAGTTATAGAGGAAAGTATCTAGTCAATGAAGACTCTCATGTCTCACAATTGGGGTTTACGCCCAACTTAACCATCCTGCTCACTTTGATGTCGAACAATAAGTGTGAAGTCAATGCGGGGATTAATGAGTGGCCAATCAAAACGGAAGTTGACATCTTAAAGCTCAATTATCAAAGAACGGATTCCGGCCTTGTTCTTTATGATTCTGACCCTTCTATACCAAGAATTACGGTTAAGGCGAAAGACATTCACCCTGAATGTAATGATGAGCAAGATATAGTAAATTATCTTGGAGCGCAGATAGAACTGCAATGGCATGAATCTTTGGGCGCGACTTGGGATAAATACGCTACAGCAGCGCATTGGCCAATGGAGTTAACCATATCTTGGGTGGATTCTGGTATGGATGATATTACTCTATCCGGCGCTGAATAATAGTCCTCAGCAAAAAATCGAACAACCTTTTGTTTTTTCTTTTTTTTACTTTGCAAGCAAGTAGCTTCTTACAACATAGATAAGAGCCGGAATAACACTTTGCAGATTACGGCAGCCATCTGCTTTCTCTCGCCGGCAGGCAAGCGTCAGGCGGGGCGGAGGTTTTGCTTTGAGCGGCCCTAGCCATCCGCGGCTGGTAGCGGAAGGGGCCCGCAGGATGCGACTGGCCGCGTGGAGCTTGCTCCAAAGCAGCCAGAAGTATTCTGTGGGAGGGATGAGCGAAGCGAAGGCCCGAAAAGCAATTCTTCGCCCGCCAGCTTGCCCGCCGGCGGGCGCAGTAATGCTATTTCAGTCCTCTGGCCCTCAGCAGGGCGGCGGGATCGGGATCCTGGCCGCGGAAGGCGCGGTAGAGGGTCATGGGCTCCTCGCTGCCGCCCTTCTCGAGCACATTGTGGCGCAGGCTCATGGATGTCTCCTGGTCGAAGATGCCCTTCTGCTTGAACAGCTCGAAGGCATCTTTGTCCAGCACCTCGGCCCACAGATAGCTGTAGTAGCCAGCGCTGTAGCCGCTGGAACCGAAGATATGGTTGAAGTAGGTGCTGCGGTAGCGCGGGATGATCTCCCCGATCAGGCCCATTTCCTTACAGACCTTTGCCTCGAACTCCTCGACATCGATGCCCTCGACGGAGGACAGCTCATGCCACTTCATGTCCAGGATGCTGGCGGCGCAGAGCTCGCCGGTGGTGAATCCCTGGTTGAAGTTGGATGCCGCCTGCACCTTGGCCACAAGCTCGGCGGGGATGACCTCACCCGTCTTGTAATGGAAGGCGTAGGTGGCCAGCACCTCGGGCTCGAAGGCCCAGTTCTCGTTCACCTGCGAAGGGAACTCCACGAAGTCGCGCTTGACGGAGGTGCCGCTGGTGCCCCTGTAAACGCACTGGCTCAGCAGCCCGTGCAGGGCGTGGCCGAACTCGTGGAACATGGTCTCCACCTGGTCGATGGTGAGGAGAGAAGGATTGTCGGCGGTAGGCTTGTTGAAGTTGCCCACGTTCACGATAACCGGGCGCACGCCCTCTTCCTGCTCCACGAAATTGGTCATCCATGCGCCTCCCCTCTTGCTGTCGCGGGGGAAGTAGTCGGTGATGATGATACCGATGAGGGAGCCGTCGGAATCGCTCACCTTGAACGCCTCGCACTCGGGGTTGTAGAGCTTAACGTCCTTGACAGGCTCGAAGCTGATGCCGTAGAGTTTGGATGCGGTGGCGAATACGCCCGCGCGCACGTTTTCCATCTTGAAGTACTGCGACACCTCGGACTCGTCGAGGTCGTAACGGGCCTTGCGGACGCGCTCGGCGTAGTACATGTAGTCCCAGGGCTCGATCTTGGAGCCGGCGGGCAGAAGGCCGGCGGCCACGTCCTCGTCCATGAGCTTCTGCATGTCGTATACTTCTTCGCGTGCGCGGAGCATGGCTGCATCCATGATTTCCTTGAGGAAGGCGTCAACGGTAGGGGCGTCGTGTGCCATCTTGTTCTCGAGGATGAAGTCGGCCGGGCTGTTGTATCCGAGGAGTTTTGCCTTTTCGATGCGGAGCTCCATCTCGCGGAGCACCACGGCCTTGTTGTCAAATTCGTCTCCATGGTTGCCGCGCTCGGAATAAAGGCGGAAGATCTTCTCGCGAAGCGCCCTGTCGGACTCGGAAGCCATTTTGTCGTAGTACTGCGACACGGGGAAGCCGAGTTCCTCCTTGAAGGCATTGGACTGTGCCAGGAGGTTGTTGGCGAAGTTCAGCGTAAGCGTGGAGAGCTCGCTGTTGATCTCGCGCATGCGGGCCTGGGAAGCTTCGTCAAGGCCCACTCCGTTGCGGACAAAGGACTCATAGAGGTCCTTCAGCAACATCTGCTGCTCACGGGTAAGACCGCTCTGGTCGGCCTCGTAGACCGCCTTAACGCGGGCAAAGAGATCCGGGTTCATCAGGATGTCGTCGCTGTGGGCGGAAATCATGGGGGTGGCCTCCTCGACCACGGCGTTGAGCTCGGGGCTGTAGTCGGATTCGATGAGGTTGAAGAGCACGGCTCCCACCTTGCTCAGCAATTTGCCGCTGGCATCGTAGGCCGCCACGGTGTTCTCGAAGGTCGGGGCGTCGGGGTTGTCGATGATGGCCTGTATCTCCGCCTTCTGCTCCTCCATACCGGCATTGACCGCCGGCATATAGTCAGCCACCTTTATCTTGTCGAACGGCGGAATTCCGTACGGAGTGTCCCACTCCTGGAAAAATACATTCTTCTGACAACCCGTCATGGCCACCATAAACGCTAACGCAAATAATACTTTCTTCATATTGATGCTTCTGACGGAAAAAAGCTATAGGGGTCTGCAGACTACGGACCTACGGTCCTATCCCTCCCATCTTCGATGGGCCCCTCCCACTCACGCTGCGTGGGCGCAGACGGTCTGCAGACCCCTATAGCTTTTTTCCGTCAATAATAATTAATTGATCTTAACTGAAACCGAAGGTTCATCAACGAGGGTGAACTGGGCGGCACCGCTGTATATCGAAAGGATACCGGTGATGCTGCAGGTGGCTCCGCCGGTAAGGAGGCGGGAGTCGAGCACCTCGTCGGAGAACTTGGCATATCCGCTGGTACGCACCTGGACGTCAACACTGCCCACCTTGAAATAATGCGACACGTAGTTGGCGGTTGCGTACTTGATCATGATTTCCTTGTAGGTGAGCTCGGCGTCGGTGCCGAAGCTGTCGAGCACCTTGCCGGGCTGCAGATAATCGGAAGGCTTGCCGGTGATGGGGCCGTAGCGGGTCGAACCGCTGCCCACCTGGGCAGCATCCCATGCACCGCTGCTCACATACTCGATGAACTTGGCCTTGGACATCGACCAGGTGTCGATACCCCAGACGCCGCCGTCGGACAAGAAGATACGGTTCTCGGGATTGCCGCTCTTGTGAGGCAGGTTGGGATTAGGATACAGCAGGGCGAAAATCTCGTTGCCGTACTTGAGGCCGTTGATGGTGACCAGCTTGCCCCAGAGCTCTCCGGTATAGCCGGCGGAAAGGGCTGCCTTCAGCTCAGTCTCGCCTACCACGGCGGGAGTGAGAGGGTCGGCGAACGCTCCGCGGAATACGTGAGAGTCGATGATAGCCTGGGAATCGATATACGAAGTCTCATACTCGTTGGTGGTGGTGCTGTCGGGCTCGAGACCAAGCTGCGGCATGCCGTTGTAGGCGCCCAGCGTGAGGTTGTCGCACTTCACATATATCCACTGCCCGAGCTTGTAGTCGCTGTAGAGCGAAGACTTTCCGAGCTTGAGGTCGATGCCGCCGGTCTCGTCCTGGATATAGATCTCGCGGTAGACGTTGCCGGTGCGGTCGCTGGAAATGACCTGGCCCTTGATCCAGATGTTGCCGAAGAGTTCGACTCCCCCGCTCTTGTACATGGCCTTGAGGTCGCGTATGGAGGTGAAACCGTTGCATCCCAGGGAGCTGAGGTCCTGCTCGGTGTAGAGCTTCATTGCCGCGGGCTTGTTCTCCCCGAAGGTGAACACGGGATCCCATTCCTCCTTCAGGCTCTTGCAGGAAGAAAACGCCACGAGGGCCACTGATAAAACGATGAATATCTTTTTCATAAGCCTAGAACCTGAAATAAACGTTAAGCATGTAATTGAAACCGGACATGTAGAAGTACTTCGAGTCGAAGCGGTAATAGCGCTCCTTGGACACGGTGTTGTCGACCATACGGGTCTGCTCGTAACCGCCGGTCTTGACATCGGTGTTGTTCAGGAGATTCTTCACATTGAGCGAGAAGCCCAACTGGTACTTGTACTTGATGTACCACGACTTGCCCACGGATGCGTTCACGAGCACGGCAGGAGCGAAACGCTCCTGCTTGGTCATGTAGGCGATCTCAGCCGGGGTCACGTTGTTGTCGGGGCCTGCGGTAGCGTAGTCGGTGCGGTACAGGGGGTTCATGTCGAGATAGGACTCTCCGAAGTATTCCACGTCGGCGTCGATGAACCAGTAGTTGTAGTTGTATGCAAGGCCGAGGGAAGCCGCAATCTGCGGAGTCGAAGGCAGATAGTGCTGCTGACGGTTGCCGTTCTCGTCGTAACCGCAGCGCCAGTAAGGCACCAGCACGTCTTTCATCACCACCTCGGCGCTGTTGTCCACGGTCTGGGTCATGCGGGGAGTGGAGGTGTACTCGTAGCGGCCGGCGGCCAGGACACCCTGGAGCGAGAGGTTGTTCACCAGATAGGTGGGGATCTTGAATCCGAGCTCCAGACCGTAGTTCTGCTGGTCGATATTGCTGATGGCGAAGTTGGAGAAGGCGTTCTGCAGGTCGTCGTAGGCGCTCATCACCTTGCTCTGGTCCTTGATGGAGGTGTAGTAAAGCGTGGCTCGCACGTTGATGCCGTTGCCGGAGTACTGCCAGTTGACGTCGCTGGAGAAGGTCTTGATAGGAGCGATATCGTCTATCATGGTGTTGCGGGTCCTAGGAGAGAGGAACACCTGGTTGAACTTGGGCGCATCGTTGAAGTAACCCACGTTCGCATAGACGCGCTGGTTGCCTCCGATCACGTAGTTCAGGCCGAGCTTGCCGGCGTAGGTGAGGAAGTTCGCATGCTTGGAGCTGCCGTACGAAGTCTCGTCGGTGGCGACGATACCCTCATTCTTCCAGGCTGCGGCCATGGTCTCGTTGTCCGGCTGGCCGGGGAACAGACCCTTGCGGAGGAGACCCTCGCGCCAGAAGGATTCATATCCCAGACGGCCGCCCACGTTGGCGCTGAAGTTTCCGAACACGAACTTGCCGTTAACCCATCCGCCGTAGTTGCGGACCTGGGCCAGATAGTCGTATCCGTACTTGTCGCCCTCGTGGAGGATGCGGGAGGCGCCGTTGTTTGCCATGTAGTACTCGAGGTCGTTCTGGAGCTTCCAGGGCTGTGCGGCAAAGTCGCGCTCGGCGAAGTTGTCGATGTCGAGGAAGTACTGGCCACCAAGGAGATCGGCCACGATCTTGTAGTTCTCGGTGCGGTTGATGCGGGCGTTGAGGCCGCCGGTGACGGTCACGAAATCGGCCGCACGCCACTTGAACGATGCTGCAAAGTTAAGGTCGTTCTGGTCTACGTGGCGCTCCTCCTGCACATACTTGGAACGTCCGCCCTCCTGGATGGCGTTGACGTTGTACAGACGGTCCCAGTTGATGTGGGTGAGATTGGGATAGAGCTCGGAGAATTTCCAGACCTCGTTGGCCCAGCCCCACTTTGCGTAGTTGGCGCGGTTCATGTCGGGATTCTCGTCGTAGAAGTAGCTCGGCAGGTTGCGGTAGTAGTCGGGGCGGGGATCCTGGGCGTCGTACCAGTCGAGTGCGGTGTAGCCGTTCTTGCCGAAACGGTACAGCACGGTGGCGCTGCCCTGGAAGGCGTCGGACGGCGTGAAGTCGTACTTCAGGAACGCAATGGGCTCATGCGTCTTGCGCACGCGGGCGTTGCGGACCTTGCCGTTCTGGTAACCCCAGTTGGAGTTGTACATGTTGTCCTTCATCAGGTCGTAGACTTCCTGGGTGGACGCGTTCTGCGCTCCCCTCTCGCCGGGCGTTCCGAAGAATGCGAAGCTCAGCTTATGGGTGCTGTTGAACACCTTGTCGGCGGCAAGATAGTATGCGAACGAGCGGTAATAGACACCGTCGATCCAGTCGTTGCCGCCCAGACGGGCGCTCACGTTTGCGGCGAACGCCCAGCCGTTGTCCATGGGACCTGTGGCGTAGGAGGCCATGAGGCGGAGGCGGTACAGGGTGCTGTTGGTGAGCACGCTGCCCCTGAGACCCTTGCGCACGTTCAGGGCGTTGCCGAAGATGTTGGTGAGGCCGTTGTAGCCGCCGAAGCCATAGTCGGACACCTCGGAACCGTTCACCGTCTCCTTCGAACGCATCGCCTCGTTGAGGCCGCTCCACAGCGAGAACGGAGAGTAACCGGTAATGGCGTCGTTAAGCTTCACACCGGCCAGATAAACGTCCTGAGACTCGGAGCTGTATCCCCTGGCGCGGAAACGCACAGAGGAGAAGTTGTATCCGGCGATGTTGTTGAACACGTCGTTGGAGCCGAACAGGATGGTGGGGTTGTCGTTGTAGCCCGAATCGTCGAGGTCGAAGGCGGCGAAGGAGTCTTCGTCGAGTTCGGTCACCTGCTGGATGGCTGTCATCGACAGGTTGAACATATTCTTCACGTAACCGTCGTTCACGGTCACCTGCACCTGGTTGTCGAGGAAGTCGGGAGCCGTGATGACAAGGGTGTACAGGCCGTCGGCGAGGTCGGGAATCTCGAAGGTTCCGTCCTCGGCGCTCTCGACCACCGCCACCTCGACCGCACCCTGCATGAGGGTGAGCTTGGCTTTCTCGACGGGCTGCCTGCCGTTGCGGTTGACCACGGTACCCTTGACTCCGCCGGTGTAGTCCTGGGCGGAAAGGGCCACCGCTGCAAGCAAGGCGGCGAATGCCAGTAAGAGTCTTTTCATGCTATTTGGAGATTATGATATACGTAGGATAGTGGTCGGAGAAACCGCCGACGAAAGCGCCGCCGGAGAAAGTACGGAAAGGCGTGCCCTTGTACTGGCCGCTCTGGTTGGTCATGAAGGGCTTGGAGAAGATGCGTCCGTAATACTTCTGCTTCACGATGGGCTGGATCTCGAAAGTTCCGGGAACGGCGTTGGCGAGCGCGTTGTTGCACATCACGATGTCGAAGATATTGTTTCCGCTCTGATAATACAGGGAAGCGTAGCCGGCCTTGATCATGCTCAGGAACGGGTCGAAGAAATCCTCGTCGGTGAGGCCCTCCCTGAACTCCTTGCCGCGCAGGAAATCGGTCATGGAGATGTCCTGAGGGTTGTCGTTCATATCGCCCATGACGACTATCTTGATGCCGGGGAACTCCTTCTGCAGCTCCATCGCCCTCTGATAGACGATCTCGGCGCCGCGTGGACGGAGGTCTGCGCCCTTGCCGCCCAGACGGGAAGGAAGGTGGCAGACGAAGATGCCGAACATCTCGCCGTCGATGGTTCCGCGTACCAGGAGCACGTCACGGGTCTTGAAGTTGTCCTTCTCCTCCTGAGTCCACTGGCTCCAGTCGATGCGGGAAGGATCGAAGGTGAAAGGAATGGCCTCGCTGGCGATGAACTTGAAGACGTCGGGACGATAGAACAGCGCGCAGTCCACGCCACGGCGGTCGGGGCTGTCGTAATGCACTATCTGGTAGTTGGCTTCCGCAATGGCGGGCTCTGCCACCAGGTCTTCAAGCACGTGGCGGTTCTCAACCTCGGAGACTCCCAGGACGGCGTGCCATGCACCGTTGTCGTTCTTCATCTCGGCGATAACCCTGGCCATGTTCTGCAGTTTCTTGGCATATTTGGCCTCAGTCCAGTTGTTGTCGCCTTCAGGCAGGTACTGATAATCGTTCTTGCCCTGGTCATGGACGGTATCGAAGAGGTTCTCCAGGTTGTAGAAACCTATGACATAAGACTTGCGCTGAGCGCCGTTGCCGGCAGTTTTGCCGGCAGGGCCGCAGCCTGTGGCAATCAGGCCGAAGAGCAGCAGCGCGGTTAGAATTCTTTTCATTATCTGGTTTGTTTAGTTGTTATTTCCACCATTTTGACGGTTCCGCCGCCTCGAGCGCGTCGGCCTTATCCTTGCCGATCAGGGCGACGAGGTTGGGGAAGAAATCGATGCCCGTCTCCTTTTCGAGCGTGTCGATCGAGCGGATGTAATTCAGGCAGTTCGCCTTGGATATCGAGGTGTCGTGCGGCAGGAAAAAGCCCGCGGCCATGTATCCGTCGGTCGCGTATGTCGAAGGGCCCTTGTACAGCAGCGCCTTGAAATAGTGCGTGGGGATCCTGACCATGAACCCGGAGCTGTTCCCCGAGTGAGTGGCGGAGTCCTTGTACTGGCATCCGGTGACCACGTAGAGCGTATCCGCGGCAGAGGCGTAGGAACGCACCTTGCCTTCCAGGTCGGCCCACACCCCCGCATTGAAGTTGTAGTCCTGCGGGGTCATGTTGGTGCCGTAGAACGTGGATATGTTGGCCTCCCTGGTGAGCCGGTCCGCAGAAGGGATCTGGTGCCCGCGGGTCCATCCGCCGCCGTAGGAGCCCATGATGAGGTTGGGCTGGATGTCGGCGGGCAGAAGCGGGTCGAGGCCCCAGACGTTGGTGCGGTTGCCGTTGCCCTTCAGGCTGTTGTTGAGCGGATACGCCACCCACAGCGACATGTGCTCCTTGTAATCCCAGTAGAACGACCAGTTGCGTACGCCGCTGACGGCCTGGCTCACATAGGCGCCTCCGGCCATGTCGTGCGCGAAGAAATCCAGGCCGTCGCCGGCCACTGTGGCGGGAAGTTCCAGCCATTTGGGCGAGGCGACGTCTTCGCCGTAGGAATCTCCGGACGCATAGAACATGCTCTTCTGGACCAGGGTTTCGCTGCGCACTTCGGGGCCTTTCGCGGGATGAAGGACGAGTACGATGCTGCGTGGCTGGTCGCCTTCGTTGGCATCATAATACAGGCGCACATCGGCCTTGGAGCCCTCTCCGGAAACCGGAGACAGGGATGCCCACGTCCCTTCGTCAGACGTTTCGTAGCTTATATGCCAACCGGCACGCGCGGTCACGGACACGAATATGCTGCCGCCCCCGGCTTCCAGTTCCGTGGTCCGGGGGGTAATGGCAGCAGTATTGTCTTCAGGATCCTGTTCCGCGCAGGAAACGGGGAGCAGGCACAGTGAAGCGGCAAGCGCCAGTATGAAGACGCGCAGCTTCATTTATTTGACGGCCTTGACTCCGAAGAGGAATGCACGGTAGCCCTTCTTGTTGCCTGCATAGGTCTCTACCTGGACAGAGGACTCGGATGCAAGAGGGGAATCGAACTTGATTGAATACTTGTCGGATTCCGTAACGGTTACATTATAGGGGCTGGAATTCGAGGCTCCGTCATTGGCCTTGACGTCAACGGATTTGGTTGCGTCGCCAAGGGTGAATTTAAGGGATGCATCAGCGCCCTTCCATCCGATCGCATAGAAGGTAACCTCCTTGGTGCCTGCGGGCAGGACAACGGTACCGGAGCCATATTTGCTGCTGGTGCCGAACTTGAGGTTCTTGACGTTGGAAACGCCATTGACATTGAGCACGTTGTCGTCGTAGCAGCTGGTGCCCTTGGTCATGGTGACGTTGGATGAATACTCTCCTTCGTCGCCGCCCTGGCCGCCACCGCCGCCGCTGCCGCCGCCGGGAGTGCCGCTGCCGCCGGATACCCAGTATGCATACATGACCTCGACCTTGTCCTGATAGGAGCCGCGGAAGCCGATGAGAGTGATTTCATCACCGTCCACGATGCCGAGAGAGCTGAAGGACTGGTCGTTCTTGGCACCGTATCCGAGGTTGGTTGCGGTAAGGCCGTAGACATAGACCGTACCGGTGGCATCCGTGAGGTCGAAGTTGCCATAGGTGGTATTGATGCTGCCGCCTACCTTGCCGGTGAGCTTGTAAGGCTGGTCGTTGGACTCGGGGGCCGCAATGAATTCAGCCACGGTAACGGCCTTGGCTTCCTTCACGTTGCCGCCGCCACCGCCGCCGGGATTGGTACCGCTGCCCTTCTCGCCGTTGATGGAATAGACATAGCCGCCGGAAGTCTCGGGAGTGTTGCCCTTGAAGTTGACGACCTTGGCATAAACCACGACCTCGTCGTTGGCGTTGATGGTCTTGCCGCCTTCCTTCCACTTCTGGTTATCGAAATAGAGTACGCGGTATGCTGTGAATACGGCGTCGTAGCCTTCGTCCACCATAGTGAAGGTGGCGTTGCCGTACTGGGCGGCGAACTGATCGGTGACCTCTTTCACCTTGCCCTTGATGTAGTAGCTGTCGGTGGATGCCGTCTGGCCTACGGACTCTGCCTTGGCGATAGCCGCAGCCACGTTGAACGGATCGGCCTCCGTGCCGGAACCCTTGGCTGCGCCGGTTTCACCACCGCCGCCGCTGCCGCCCTCGGTCACGCCGTTGAGGGAATAGATGAAGCTGCCGCCCTTACCCACGGTCTCAGGGGTGTTGCCCTTGTAATTGACGACCTTACCGCACATTATAACCTCGTCGTCGGCCTTGATCTCGGTATCGCCGCTCTTCCACTTACGGTTGCCCAGATAGTAGCTCTGGAAGCAGTAGAAGGTGTCTCCGCCGGGTTCGTCAGCAATGTAGAAGGTGGCATTGCCATAAGTGCCGCTGGCCGCGAAAGTCGTGGCCACAGAGGTGACCTTGCCCTTGAAATAGACCACGTCGGGACTTTCCACATCGGCGCCGAGGCCCTGCACGTACTTGATCACGCCGGCCACGGTGTAAGGATCTTCCTTGGTGCCGGTTCCGAGCTTGATCTCGCCCTGCGCTCCAGTCTGGCTGATGGTGAGGGCAGCCTTCATGATACCGATGGTAAACATGACGGTACCGGTGCGGTTGTGCCCGGAATTGGCGTTGACGCTCACGCTGACCTTCTGCGGCTTAGTGGATGCGTTGCCGCCGGTCACGCTGACGGCCACCCAGTCGGGCTGGCTTGCGATGAGCCAGTCACGGGTGGCGAGAAGCTCAACCTCTGAGGTGCCTTCGGACTGATCGAAAGACAGTTCTCCGGGGGTGACGGTGAGATTGGCCATGCCGAGTTCCTCCTCCTGATTACAGGAGACGAAGGCCACGGCTGCGGCCATCAGAGTCAAAAGGATTCGTTTAAGATTCATAATAACGCGTTATTTGTTTTAGTTTCTTGGATTTGCGATTTTCAAATATAAATATTTTTTTGGTCTTTTGATATATATAGAAGAAAAAAGCCGACGGAATCGCTTCCGCCGGCTTTGCAGACAGGTAAGAACGATTACTCGGTCTTGCCGTTATGGGAATAGACCCAGGCGAGCTTGCTGGAGGTCTCGTAAGTGCCCTTGTAAAGCGTCAGCTGGCCCTTTACGATTACCTCGTCGCCAACAGCGATCTGCGGATTGCCGTCGACCCACTTGGCGCCGCCGAACCAGTACACGCTGTAGCACTCGAAGTCTTTCTTGGGCTCGGTGGTGGTCTTCTTGTCGGCGGACACGCCGTGGGCGGTGCCGTCGTCGGAAATCCAGAATGTACCGGTGCCGTAATTGGCGCTGAAGGTATAAAGGACTGCGGAGACCTTGCCCTTCACGCATACGTCAGGGAAGGTGGGAGCGGCCTGGGAAGCCTCGGCTGCGGCGGCCTTTGCGGCCTCCATGCGGTCGATGAACGCCTCGGCGCCGGCCACGTTGAACGGAGAGTTGGTGTTGCCCACGCCGTCCTTGTCGGAGGTTGCGCCGTTGATGCTGTAGACCCATGCCTTCTTGCTGCTGGTCTCGGCAACGCCGTTGTACACGGTCAGCTTGCCCTTGACCACGACCTCGTCGCCGACCTCGATCTGGGCGTTGCCGTCGGCCCACTTGGCGTTGTCGAACCAGTAGATGCTATAGCACTCGAAGTCCTTCTTGGGCTCGGTGGTGGTCTTCTTGTCGGCGGAGACACCGTAGGCGGTGCCGTCGTCGGAGAGCCAGACAGTGCCGGTGCCGTAGCTTGCGCTGAAGGTGTAAAGGATTGCGGAGACCCTGCCCTTCACGTACACATCCTCGTCGAAGGTAGTGCCGGAGGTAAGGAGCTCGGCGATCTCGGATGCCATGTAAGGATTGGTGGCGGTACCCTTCGGGTTGTCCACGAATTCAGCGATCTTGGTGGCAATGACGTTGATGTACTTGTCCTTGCTGGACAGGCCGTTGAAGTAACCGGTGACGGTGATCTTCTTGCCGTCGAAGGACTTGGCGTTCAGCTCGTCCACGGGAGCCACGATGGAGCCCTGCTTGGAGCCGTCGGCGAAGGCGTCGAGCATCAGGTTGTAGTAATTGCCGGAGACTGCGAGGGTACCGGTGAGCTTCACGTACTCGGCCTTGGAAGCCTTGTAAGTGCCTGCCTCGGAGGTGATGTCCTTAGCCTCGGGATGCTTGACCTCGTTGTTCTTGCTGTCCACGAACACCTCGGTGACGTCGGTCAGCTCGGGAACTCCGTTGTAGGTGGTCTTCTTGGCGCTGATGCGCACGTTGTCGCCGGCCTCGAGGGAAGCGACGGCGTCGCCGTACACATAGAGTGCGTTGGTGCCGTCGGACACAACCACGCCCTTGGTCGTCTTGGCCACGACGGTGGTCTTGTCGGCTACGGTCTGCACCAGGTCGTTATCGGCAGCGGCGATGATCTCGGTAACGGTGGATCCGGTAGCGGGAACACCCAGCTGGGTGATAGCGACGCTCTTGCGGGCGGTGGGGCCGGAGATGGCGATGTTGGCGGTACGCTCGGCGGTGCGGAGGTTCGCATCTGCATGGAGCTTGTAGCTGCCGTCGGCGTTCACGGCGACGATCTGGAGCCAGTCGGCGTCGCTGGAAAGGAGAAGCGGGCTCTCCTTGGCGGAGACCACGAGGTTGAAGGTGGTTTCCTCTGCAGGGACCTTGTCGAATTCGAGCGGAGCGACGTCGATGAGGGACTTCTCGATCTTCACGACGGAGACGTCAACGAGCTCGACGGTGCCGTTGTAAACGGTCTTGGGACCTTCCACGGTCACCACGTCGCCGACCTCGATGCCGAAGCCGGCCCAGCCGCCGTCAGCGTCCTTGGGATACTGACCCTTGCTGTTGAAGGTACCGTAAATGTAGATCTCGCCGGTGTCGTCGGCCAGATACCAGTTGCCATAGCTGGTGTTGGCGATACGGGTGACGGTGCCGCGCACCTTGTAGGTCACGTCGGGTCCGTTGATAACGTCCTTGCAGGTCGCCATGGGAACCTCGACTCCTGCGGGAGCCTCCTGGTTCACCTTGATGATCTTGGTCTTGTCGCCCATCTTGATATGCACCTCGGTGCTGCGGGCGCTCTTGGACTCGGCGGCGGTGAAGGTAAGCTTGACGTCCTGTCCGGCGGCACCGGCAGCAGGGCTCACGCTGAGCCATGTGGCTTTTGCGTCGGCAACCGAAGCGGTCCATGCGTCCACACCGTTGACGGTGACGGAAACGCTTGAATTCTCGGCGGCGCCGATGGTAATGTAGTCGTTGGAGACCGTAAGGCCCTCGAGGACGGATACGGGATTCTCCTTCTCACAGCCGGTAAGAACTGCAGCGGCTGCAATGAAAGTAGCAATGATATATTTGAGTTTCATAACAAGCCGGATTAATTAGTTGAACATGTACCTTATACCGAGCTGCATGTACCAGCAGTTTGCCAGAGTGTGGGTGTAGTCCCAGGTGCTCACGCCGGAGCCGACCATAGTGGAGAACACGGGAACTCCGTCGGGATCGGTGCGCTCGTACTTGAGGATCTTGGCGTTTCCGTTGGTGTCGTGGGGAACGTCGGTGTTCCAGCTCTTGGATACGCCCCAGGTGGAATCGAACAGGTTGCCGATATTCTGGACGTCCACGCTAACCTGCAGGGTGTTGCGGGTCTTGCCGAGGTTCACGATGAAGTCGTGGGCGAAACGGAAGTCGAACACGTGGCGGAAAGGCTGGTTGACGGCGTAAGCCTCGGAATATTTGCCCTTGTTTGCGGTCAGATATGCATCCTGCGCGGCATACTCCCAGTAACGGTCGGCGTTGTCCTTGTCGATGAAGCGGATCTCGCTCTCGTCCTTGGGTATGTACATCAGGTCGTAGGCGTTGCCGTCGCCGTTCATGTCGTTGGCGTAGATGTAGCTGTTGCCCGAGTAGCGGAGGCCCTCATAGAAGAGGCTCCAGTGGTTGTGACCGGCATCGGTGTAGGACACGGAAGCCATGATACGGTCGGGCAGGTTGTACGAAGAGTTGTGCAGCACGTTGAAGTTGGGACCGTCGACCGAAGGGATGTACTTCCATGCGGCGGTGGCGTTGGATCCGGGCATACCGGTAACCTCCTTGCTCACGGTGTGGGTGTAGGCGGCGGTGATGTACAGGTCCTTGACGGGCTGGGTATTGATGGACACGGATGCGATGGAACCGTAGCCCTTGTTGGTGTTGGACAGGATGAAGGCGTCGACCTTGCTGTACTTGTAGCTTGCAGGATAGAGGTGACGCTGGTCCGCGCCGTTGAAGGTAGCCCAACCGGAGTTGTCGTCGGTGATGTTGTAGTTGGTGAGCATCACGCCCTGGAGGGTCTTGTTGAAGATGTATTCGGCGCTGACGGTGAACGGGAAGGAGAAGGGCAGGGTGTAGTCGACTGCGATGGAACTCTTCCACACCTGCGGCATCTTGAAGTTGTAATCGACTCCGGCGACCTCGCTGGGAGCGGGTGCGGTCTCAGGAGTGATGGTCTTGGGATACTTGTCGGCGTCGATGCCGTTCAGGATGTCGAGGATCTCCCACCTGTCGGTGACGAGCTTGCCGTCCTTCATCATCTTGGCGAGCACGTTGGAATCCTTCATCTTGGTAAGACGGCCCTTCACGATACCTGCGTTGGTAGGCATGTTGGTGAAGAACACCAGAGGGATACGGCCTGCGAAAAGACCGGTACCGCCGCGGATCTTGAGGCTCTTGTCGCCCAGAACGTCCCAGGAGAAGCCCAGACGGGGGCTGATCTGGATGTTGCTCTTGGGCCACTTGCCGGTGTCGACGCTGCGTCCGCCGTAGTCGATCGCCAGGGTGGCGTTGTTGGTAAGGACGTCGGCGTTGTTGAAGGACAGGTTGTCGAAACGGAGGCCGTAGGTGAGCTTGAACCGGTCGCTGACCGCCCACTCATCCTGTGCATAGGCGCCGACCTGTGCGAAACGGACCTTTGCGGAAGGATACTCGTCGCGGTCGAAGCCCCAGTCGAATGCCATTTCAACAGGAGCCTTGCCGGCATAGAAGTCGGACAGGCTGGCGAAACGGAAAGTACCGGTACCGTTACGCATGTAAGTGTTGAGAGCCATCTGGGTCTCCACGCTTGCACCGGCGGTGATCTTGTGGGCTCCGAGATACCAGGTGATATCGTCCTTCACGTTCAGGACGGTGTTCTGGACCTTGTTCCTGTAGGTGAAGAGCTCGGTACCGAAGTCCATGTATGGCTCGTTCTCGTGGCCCTCACCGAGGTCGCCGGCAAGGATTTCGACGAAGGGGAAGAATCCGCCGTCGTTGCCACGGACGTCCTGGATGTCGGAATAGGTGACGAGCAGCTGGTTGGACAGGTTGTCGCCGAGACGGCTGTTGAGGTCGGCGGAGACTGTCCAGAGGTTGTTCATCTGGTTGTAGAGGGAGTTGGAGAACACCAGACCGTCTTTACTTACCATGCCGTTGGACATGTCGGAAACGTCACGGGAAGTGGAAGGGATCTTCCAGGTGTTGTTGTTGGTGTAGTTGTAGCGGAGAGACAGGTGGTGTGCGTCGCTGATGTTCCAGTCGATGCGGGCAAGGAGCTTGAGGTTACCCTGGTCCTTGTTGTAATTGTCGTAGTAGCCCGGATCGTAACCGTAGTTGTCGATGAGGAACTTGCGCATGGTCTCGGCCTCGCTCTTCTGTACACGGGTGATCATCCTGTCCTCGTCGGCGACGCCGTCGGTGGAAGGACGCCACTTGATGATCTCGCTGGGGCTCGGGGACCTTTCGGCGTTCAGGAAGAAGAACAGCTTGTTCTTGACGATGGGGCCGCCGAGGGTGAAACCGTAAGTGGTCTGGCTCTCGGGAGAGCGCTCAAGGTCGACGCCGTCAACACGGTTGCCGTGAAGGTTCTCATTCTGGTGGAAGGCGTAAACGGTTCCCTTGAAGGTGTTGGTACCGGACTTGGTGACAGCGTTGATACCGCCGCCGATGAAGTTGGTCTGGCGCACGTCGTAAGGGGAAACCACGACCTGCATTTCCTCGATCGCATCGATGGAGATGGGGTTGCCGCCACCGGGAAGCGCGGCGCTCAGACCGAAGTTGTTGTTCACGTTCGCACCGTCAACGGTGAAGTTGGTGGAACGGCCGGAGCTTCCGGAGAAGTTCATTCCGTTACCGCCGTAGGGCGAGAGCTTTGCCATATCGGAGAAACTCCTGCTGATGGACGGCATCTCGGTTATCTGCCTTGAAGAGATGTTGGTCGATGCACCGGTCTTCTCCACGGTGGAGAACTTGGACGATGCAGTGGAAATCACGACCGCTTCGCTGAGGAGTTGGGAGTCATCGGACAGGGCTGCGTCGAGAGCGTAGACTTCGGCGAGCTGAAGCGTCACGTCGGTGTAGTTGACCTTGCGGTAACCCATGCAGGAGACCTCTACGGAGTAGGGACCGCCGGAACGCATACCGTTGATGTTGTAACGGCCTTCGGCGTTCGTGAGGCCGTAGTACTGCGACCCGGAAGGGGTGTGTACGGCCACGACGGTGGCTCCGGGGATGGCCTCCCCATTGGCATCGGTGACCTTGCCACCGAGAGACGCTGTCGTGACCTGCGCATAGGCGGACACGACAAAGAACATTGCTGCCATGGACAGCAACAGCGCTTTGAATGATTTTTTCATACAGTAAAAAATAACGTTAGTATTTTTTTATTTTGAGCACAAAGTTATATCAAGAAAATTTCTCCTACAACTAAGAAATGAACAATTTATTAACAATTTTTATATATATTTGCACCCCTTAACAGCGAGGACAGATTTGCCTGCTTGCAACCTCGCATTAAAAAATGCTAAAATGAACTATCTCTTTACATCGGAGTCGGTCTCCGAAGGGCATCCCGACAAGGTCGCGGACCAGATTTCAGACGCAATTCTCGACGAGTTCCTGTCCCAGGACCCGGAGTCCAAGGTGGCATGCGAAACCTTCTGCACCGCCGGGCTCGTGGTGGTGGGCGGCGAGGTGCGTTCCGAGCACGCTTACGTCGACATCCACGCCACCGTCCGCAAGGTCATTTCCCGCATCGGCTACAACAAGGCCGAATACGGTTTCGACGCCGCTTCCTGCGGCATAATCAGCACCATACACGAGCAGAGCGCCGACATCAACCGAGGCGTGGTGCGCGAGACGGAAGAAGAGCAGGGCGCCGGCGACCAGGGCATGATGTTCGGCTACGCCTGCCGCGACACCGAGGAATACATGCCCCTCGCGCTGTCGCTGTCGCACCGCATGCTTCAGATCCTGGCCGACATCCGGCACAACGAGCCTTCGCTCATGCCTTACCTTAGGCCCGACGCCAAGGCGCAGTTCACCGTTGAATTCTCCTCGCACCACCACCCGGTGCGCGTACACACAATCGTTCTAAGCACCCAGCACGACGACTTCGGTACCGACGAAGAAATGCATGCCCGCATCGAGCGCGACGTGCGTGAAATCGTGATTCCCAGGGTGATAGCTTCCCTGCCGGAGCGTACCGCTGCGCTGTTCAAGGGCGACTGGATCCTGCACGTGAACCCCACCGGAAAGTTCGTCATCGGCGGGCCCGCCGGCGACACCGGACTCACCGGGCGCAAGATCGTGGTCGACACTTACGGCGGACGCGGAGCCCACGGCGGCGGAGCCTTCTCCGGAAAAGATTCATCCAAAGTCGACCGCAGCGGCGCATATGCCGCGCGCCACATAGCCAAGAACCTGGTGGCCGCCGGCGTGTGCGACGAAGCCCTGGTGCAGCTGGCGTACGCCATCGGCGTGGCCGAGCCCGTGAGCGTGTTCGTGGAGACCTACGGCAGCGCGCACGTGGAGGGCGGTGACGCCTACATCGCATCGCGCGTCCGCGAGCTGTTCGACCTGCGACCTGCCGCCATCGTGCGCAGGTTCGGTTTGAAGAACCCGATTTTCGGTCCCACGGCAGCGTACGGGCATGTCGGGCGCAAGCCGTACCGCGCAGTCGTAACCGTCTGCGGGGAGCAGCGCGAGGTGCAGTTCTTCGGCTGGGAGAAGCTCGACATGGTTGACGATCTGAAGCGAGCCTTCGGCCTATGAGTTCCGGGAACAAGAAAAAGTCACCGCGCGTGCAGATCAGCAACAAGCGGGCGTCGTTCGACTACGAGTTTCTCGAGCAGTACGACGCCGGCATAGTGCTGGTGGGCACGGAAATCAAGTCGCTGCGGGCCGGAAAGGCCTCGCTGGCCGACGCCTGGTGCTATTTCTCCGGCGGCGAACTGTACGTAAAGGGGATGAATATCTCCACCTATTTCTGGGCTTCCAAGTGGGGCAGTCACGAGCCGGCGCGCGACCGTAAGCTGCTGCTTACCAGGCGCGAGCTGCGGCATCTGGAGCAGGCCACCAAGACCAAGGGCCTGACCATCGTGGCCGTGCGGGCCTACATCGCCGAGAACGGTTACGCCAAACTCCACATCGCCCTGGCGCGGGGCAAGAAGGAATACGACAAGCGCGCCACCATCCGCGAAAAAGACATCCGCCGCGAGCTCGAGCGCGGGTAGCGGGACTTCTGCAGGGGGATGCTTATTCTTCTCTAGCCAGACTGACTATTATGCTTTCAAGGATCTTTCCGACCTCGCTCGAGGGTGCGGAAACGTTGTTGGTAAGCAGGGAGAAGACGATGGTCTTGGAGCGGTCGCCGTCGGCGGGAAGGATATAGCCGCTGAAACACAGCACTCCTCCCATCGAGCCGCTCTTCATTTTTACCCTTGATTTCAGGCTGGCTTCTTCTTTTGTCAGGCGGTTATTCATCGTGCTCTTCTCCACGCCCGGAGACGGGAGAGTCTCCAGGTAATAGTCGCGTACGGGCCCGGCGTACATCTTCTTCAGGAAACGCACGAAGAATTCAGGGCTGACGTAGTTCTGGCGGGACAGGCCGCTGCCGTCGCAGAGCTTGCATGAGCCGTTCGTCTTGAGGCCCATGCCTTTCAACAGCGAATATTCGGCAATCACGGACGAGTCCCTGTCGGAACTGCCGAACATGCTGGCAGACAGCATGTTGAACAGGGTCTCAGCATAGAAGTTGTCGCTGATGTGGTTGGTGTCACTGGCTATTCGCCAGAGCTCGGGTGACTCGGCGGACCCGAGAGCTTTCAGCTCACCGGGAGCGGCCGCAGGGCTACCCACGTCGGAGAACAGAAGGTCGGTGCGCACGTTGCCCGAAGGAGCGATGTCGCCGTATCCGCCGCCGACAACTATATCGTTAGACATCAAATAGTTGTAGAAGAAGTAAGCGCAGGTGTATGCGCTGAATGCGTTGGTGCCTTCATGGATGTACTCCTTCCGGTCGACCGGCAGGCTTCCGTGGAACTCTCCAAAGGGGCCGAAACGGGAAATGGCGTAAAAAATCGAATTACCGCTGCCCTTGACGCCGGTCCGTGCGGAGTTGACGTAACTCATCCACGGGGTGTCGGGATATTTGACGGTGATGCTCGGGGCTTCGCCTTCGAGTCCGGGCTTCACGCTGAAGACCTGCATGTTCTCGAATATGTTGAGTCCGGCGGGGCCGGCGGCGTATCCGTAACCCAGGTCGTCGAACTCCCATCCCGTTGCAATGTAGGGGCGCTTGAAGAAACGCGGGTCGCCGATGATGCGGCCGGTCACCGACTTGATGCCGTTGGCGTCGAGTATCGCCTTCCAGCGGGAGAAAGTGAGCCCGAGGGTATCGGCACAGGAGGTGCTGGATCCGATGGTGGGGTCGCCTCCGCCAACGATATACAGGTCGCCCTGCAGCACGCCGTCCACAATCTGTCCTGTGTGGGCCAGGGTGGTCTTGAAGCGGTAATCGGGCCCCAGTTTGCCGAGCGCGAGCCCGGTAGTGATCAGTTTGGTGTTCGACGCCGGCAGCATCTTCAGGCCCTTGTTGTATTGGGCGAGAGTGTCGGATCCGCGCACGGCCAGGACGCCGAAAATAGCAGAACGCAGAGGCTCCTGGCGGGCGTACCCGTTGACGAGCTTCTGCGTCGTGGTGATGCGCGGACCGGCCGCCGCAGCCGCCGAAACCAGCAGGAGCGCTGCAGCCGCGCTTATCCTGAGTGAGAGTCTCACGCTTTCTTTACTGCAGCGGAAAGTTTTTCGTAGAGAGCGTCGGTGCGCTCGAGAACCTCCTTGCGGAGTGCGTTGTAGTACTGACGTGCGGGACCTTCGACCTGATTGACCTTGTCGCGGAGTTCGTTATAGAGATCTACCGCCTCTTCCATGAGTGCGGAAGCCTTTTCCTCGGTTACCTTTGAATTGACGGCGGCGACGAGGGTGCAATCCTCGATGAATGCGCTCAGCACGTAATCGATGTCCTTCTTGATGTCTCTGAGATTCATATCATTCTGAATTAATACAGCGCAAAGATACAACTATTTTTCAAATCCTTCGCCATCGCGGTTCATCATTCCCACTCGATCTCAATCTTGGTGATATAGATGGCTCCGTTGTTGGAACGGATGCCGACATAGGCATACTGATCCGCCGCCGCCGTGAAATCGATCGTGCCGGTCGCAGTCAGCGTACCGATCTTCGAGCCCTGATTGGCGTTTTCGCCCGTCGCATAGAGGTCGCCGGCGCCGGTGTAGGCCGTATTGTTGCCATACACGTCGATGGGGTTCGAGCCGGACTCGACCGTAATCGTCACGGACTTGACCCGGCCGCCGGAGATCGTGGACACTATACCGGAGTTGCTGTTCTTGGAACGCAACTGGATGCCACCGGAGCTGCTCTTCGCGCTATTGCCGGCATAGCGCGCGCTGGACGTCGCGGCGACATTCGAGAAGTCGGTATAGGTCGTGTTCGTAGCGGCGAGCAGGGCGGCCGTGATCGTATCCGTAGTCCCGGAAGAGTCGCCCGCAGCCCTCTGCGTGATGGTGATGGTGACATCAGCGCAGCCCTCGGCGCTCACCGTGGCCGTGTAAGTAGCAGCCGTGCTGCCCGTGTTGGCGGCGAAGGTGAGGGTCACCTCGGCATTGCCGTTGCCGGCAGTAGCGGACGGGGTGACGCCGGCTCCCGGCATAATTGTCCAGTCGGTGTTGGACGTGATGTTCCAGGTCACACTGGTCGTGGCGGCGGCGACGGTCGTCGTGGCCGGGGAGGCGGAAAGGACCGGGGCCGGAGCAGTAACGGTTAGGTCGGCATGCTTCCAAACCTTGAGCTCCTCGGTGGTGTTGTATTTCGTCACGGTGCCTTCGGCCGTGAACACGTCGCCGGCGGTGACCGGGATGGCCACATTCGTATAGATGATGTAGTCCGTAGCGTCCTGACGGCCCGTGATGTTGCCCTTGGTGGTCGTAGTGGTCAGGGAAGTCACACCTACCACCTTGACATAGGCGCTCTCATACTTGGCATAGTTGGCGACAAGCTGGGCCAGGGTGACGACCTGCGGCTCGACGGCGCTGCCCGTGCCCTCGACCGTGGCGGCGAGGTCCGTGATCTCATTGATGCCGTTGTAGAGCACCGCATCGACGATGACGTCGCCGGAGATGGTCTGGCCCTGCAGC
>JAEELG010000121.1 GCA_016288775.1 Bacteroidales bacterium
AAGGGCTCGCTGGCCGGGAAGAGTACCAGGAACTACAAGTTCAGCCAGGAGGATACCGAAGCCATCCGGCAGTGGATGCGGCAGTCGCTTCTGGTGAACTGCATCGTGGTGGAGCCTTCGGCCATTGATGACATTGAGGACGCCCTCATCCGAAAGTACTGTCCGCTTGTGAATATTGCCAAGAATCCGGCTGCCAGTGCCGAACTGAGCGCCGCCAGAGATAAATGTGTAGCATATGCCAAAAGTGAATAACATCCCCCAGGAGAAGCCCTGGTACCGGAGATCCAGCAGCTGGGCATGGATTGTTACCGGAGTCCTTGTGCTGGCCGTCATTATCACACAGATTATGGCCGATGCGGCAGAAGAACGGGCAAAGGCCAATCGGCCCAAACCTCGCTCCTACGAAGAGGTATTCACCCCGGAGGAGGCAAAAAGGATGGGCATCGGCGGCCGCATTGATGGTCCCGGTGACTGGAAGCCTGACCCGAATGCCGCCAAGAATGTGCGTGAGTTCATCGAGAAGGGCGGCAATGCAGATCCTGCCGGCGATGCTATTCAGGATGGAGACTACCATGACCTCTTGGACCAAAACGGTGGTCCGGAAGGGTTCTAATTCATCCGCGAATAATCAACATAGAGCCTGATAAAAGACAATATAAGCGCCCCAGTCAACGAATGGGGCGCTTGCTTAATCACTATTTTAGTGGCCCAATTAAGAGTGGAGAAACATATTGTTGATAGCCAAACGCTTCACCTATATATATTGCTCTGGGATTTTGGATGAATACTGGCTCTTCCAGCAAGCATTTGAAGTCTTTCCAATACGACTTTACTGCAACGAGATATTCTTTGTCCTGCCCATTATTGCAGTATGCGCATTTGCTGTTTTGATACAGAGAGTATGCTAATATTGAGTTGTATTCCTCGGCTTTACGGTCTTGCCCTGTTTCTAAAAAGACGAAATACAAGTCGGCATCTTTACATACTTTGATGTCACGCTTGAATCCTCTCATTTTAGTTATGTCTCGTGAAAACTCATCACGATACCATTTTTCCCGACGTGCAATAGATTGCGCTTTGAATTCAATCAAGGCGATAACCTTCTGGACACTTTTCTTGTCTGCCGTCATCTCTATGATGGCCAGGTCAACTCTGCTCTTATTCTTTTCTTCAGGAGCCCACTCCCTGCGAACAACATAGAGGTCTCCATATTCTTTGGTGATTTCTTTGTGCAGTTCCCAGGCAATCCTGTCCCGAATCTGCAATTCGTTTTTGCAATGGGAGCTGAGATAGGCCAGCTCGTTCTCTTGGAAGAGATTGTCGAGATTCTCTAATAAGGACTGTAAACGTTCCTTGATAAAGTCTTTCATTGGGGCAATGGTTTAATGGTAATGTATTGCAAATATACCTAATAATAAGTGAATTATCTATCTCTCATCTGGCTTCGGAAGGCCGGGATAGTAGCGCCAACCGTACTCTATCTCCAGCACCTTCAGTGCCGCGTACTCCCAGTAGTTTTCATGGAAACTGGGCGTGTACTTTGCCATCTCCAGGCGATGCTCTATCTGGTCTTTGCATTTGCCCCAGATGTCGGTAAATCGTGCGCTCAGCTGATCGACCAGATCACCTACCGAGCCTTTCTCTACCTGATAGAAAACGGTGCCCACACGGGTAATGCTCTCACATTCTTCCGGGCGGATGCAATGATTGTCCAGGACGAAGGCATAGCGGAAGAATTCCGGATTCTCCTCGGAGCCTAATGTGCTCAACGGATAGTCATATTCGGAACCGTGGAACTTGATATGGCAGACATCGCCCGTGAAGATGGCCTCTCCTTTCGAGTCTCTGTACGGTGTTCTGACACCTGCAAAATATGCGTGAAAAGCATATCCCCGGCCTTTGCACTCATCTTGGAATACAGCTTCTACCACATCCTGATTGTGGTCTTCGGCAAACTTGTCATTGTAGTCAAAGATATACAGGTCATCATCAATGAAGAAGAAATTCCCCATTGCCTTGTAACCGAACTTGTCTTCGTCAATGATGTATCGTATCAGGATATCCGGCTCGTCCCAAGGAAACCCGGCGCCAATCGTGTACAAATGCTCCTTGCAAAGCCGTTGAAGCACTTCCATATTGATGACCGGCGGAGCTGCTTGCTTTCTCTTTTCAAGAGGTTCGATATAGTCCAGAAGCTGGATAAACCATTCATCCGGGAAGGAGACATTGGGAAGTTTCACGGCCTCCTTGAACAGCGGCGCCATCTTTTCGTCCTTGAAACCGGCAATGCCGCATCCGATTCTGGTTAGAAGGAAGCGGTTCATCGGATGCTGGCGAGCATACTCGATGAAATCATCGACATAAGGCTTGATTTCGGCCAATGGTCCGTGCATCGTCGGGATTGCATAGCACTGACCCTGCGGGCCTACTCCGTTGCCCCACTCTGCGCCAAAATGATCATAGGCATAGCGCGCAGCACCGCCCATGTGCTGGCCTTCCAGATTGCTGCCGAACACAAAAATCTCGCACTGAGAGAGTTCCGTGATGTTGTCCGGGGCGAGTCTCTTGTTAACTTTCTTCATAAGATTCTATACGATTTACAATAGTAGTTTATCCCATTTGCATGGAGCGCTCTCTTTCAGACTGCTGTCCGGAGTTCCGCTGTCACTACATCTTCCTGTCTCCGCCTAATCCTCCTTGTAATACTCCTCAGAGAGCTTCTTCCGGTAGGCCTTCCGTTCGGCATCCGATGCGCACGGCATGGCTTCATCGAAGCAGGACATCATCTTGGAGTGCCTCGCCCGGGCGCGCTTTTCCTTCTCGAACACGGCCTGCGTCTCGGCCTCCGTCTTTTCGAACTTCACCACGTTGGTGATGGAGAGGCTCACGGTAACGCCCTCCACGTCGTGGTCCGTACCCATGTAGGCAAAGCTCCATCCTTCGTCCTTCAGGTGCTGGATGAGCGCCTTGACGGCTTTCAGGGAGTATTCCGTGGAACTGTTCTCCAGCCCGTCGGTGATGATGGTCACAATCACGGACACGTTCGGGTCTCCGTTCAGCTCCTTCTGCAGCCGGGTCAGGGTCTTCCCGATGGCATCGTACAGGGGAGTGCAGGCTCCCGGGACATAGGTTTCGGCGGTAAGGATGGCCGCCTTGGCCGGGTCCTCGTTCCAATATACATTCTCGACGGCGGTGCTGTCGAAGAGCACCAGCGTCATGAAGTGCTCCTGCGTCTCTGCGTATGTCCTGGCATCGGCCTTGATGCCGCCCAGCACCTCGTTGTAGCCCTGGATGGCCGATTTCTGGATGTCCCACATGGAACCGCTCCGGTCCATGATGATTACGTTGTAAACTTTGGTTTTGCTGTTCGTGTTTTCCATGGCTTTTTGTTTTTAAATTATTAAATGCGTCATTTCGACACAAAGGTAAGAACAATAATCGAGCCATCCAAATATTTCGCGTAATTTTGACGCAATTTTTGATTTTTGCGACAAAAAGCCTAAATTTGCCCTTGCTATGGCAAAGAATTATACCTATGTAAGGGGGGCTGCGTTCCCTTATCAGTACAAGTATGAGCATCCGGCGGTCACAACAGACTGCGTTATTTTTACGTACGAGGACAGGAAGCTGAAGGTCCTGCTGGTCAAACGCGGGGGAGAGCCGTACAAAGGGGAGTGGGCCCTGCCGGGCGGATTTCTCCGAAGCGATGAGACTGCCAAAGAAGGGGCCCTGCGGGAATTAAAGGAGGAAACCGCGCTGGAAGCGTCGGCCATCGGCGAACTGGGCGTCTTCTCCAAGCCGGACCGCGACCCGCGCGAGCGCGTGATTACCATAGCCTTCTATGCGCTGGTGAAGCCCTCCGAGGTGGTGGGCGGAGACGATGCCGATGAAGCCGCCTGGTACCCCATCGACACCCTTCCGCAGCTGGCCTTCGACCATACCGATATCGTCCATGCCGCCCTGGAGCGCCTCAAAAGGGACATTCATTTCGAGCCCATCGGCTTTGACCTCCTGGACGATGAGTTCACCATTCCGGACCTCCAGCGGCTCTACGAGATTATCCTCGGCGTCAAGTTCGACCGCCGCAATTTCCAGCGGAAAATCATGGCCTCCGGCATCCTGGAGGAGGCGGATGAGCCGGTGGAGTTCTGCCGTGCCGAGCCGGAGCCGCAGGTGATGGCCATGAAGTGCGCTCCTCTTCGCCGGATGGCCGATATGGAGGACGACTGCGCCGAGCAGGAGGAGGCGATGCCCATGGCCGAAGCGAAGCAGCCGCCGATGCCCGCGGCGAAGCCCAAGCGCCGTCCCGGCCGCATCGCATCGCTCTTCCGGCTGAACAAAGCCAAGTATACGGCGATGAAAGAAGATGGCGGCAAGTTTGAGTTCTAGTTTTCCGGGGCTTATGCCTATTTGGGTTTTTTTGCGTATTCAGGCAATCATGCGAAAGCAATCTTTATGAAAACGATAGAGGTAGTTGCAGCAATCATCCGCAAGGAAGACAAGATATTCGCCACCCAGCGGGGCTATGGCGAATGGAAGGACTATTGGGAGGCGCCGGGCGGCAAGATGGAGCCGGGGGAGAAGCCGGAGCAGGCACTGCGCCGCGAGATCCGGGAGGAGCTGGATACGGAAATCCATGTCGATAAATTCCTTGCCACCATTGAATGGGACTATCCCAAGTTCCACCTCACCATGCACTGCTACATGTGCTCCCTGCTCAGCGGGTCCCTTCACCTGAACGAGCATGAAGCCGCCCGCTGGCTGGGCGCCTCCGAGCTGCGCTCGGTCAACTGGCTCCCGGCCGATGATCAGCTCCTGCCCCTGATTGAACGGGAATTGCTTACGGCTTCATCAGATTGACAGGTCTGGCGAGCGTTCTTTCCTGCTTGCTGCCCGGTTCAATCACAATACGGATGCCAGTAGATGTCTCACGATACCGGATGACCCTGGCGCCATTGCAGGTGAATATGTCGACCAGATCCGACGTATCCAGATTGTCCGGCACCTGAACAGAGAAGTAACCATCTTCATCCGTCACGGCCATACTTTTTCTGGAAGGGCTGTCCACATTGACGATGACCATTTTCATCCCCACAACGGGATTCCCTTCATGGTCGGACACATATCCGCGCACCGTCTTGGCATTTACCATCACGGCGCTCATCAGCGCCACCATCAAAAGAACAAATACACGTTTCATAACTCTTGAAATCATTTAATTGTTAAACATTCATTGTCGTTTGCCATCATCCCGAACACCCGCCGTGCCAAACTCGCAAAGTGTTAACAATCAGTTGTTTTACATTATGATACGGATGTAAAAGCATCTTTACACTTTTACAAAAAACGTAAATGACGGGTTTACAGTTTGCCAAGATAATCAGTATATTCGCTTTTTGAAATCGGGATTGACAGCGGAGGCTATGCCTACCGGGAACAACTGAACTGCGTGAAATGAAGGCCGGCAGAAACGCCGGCGGGACATTATCAAATAAGGAATAAACAATATTGAGATGAAAAGACTTTGGATTTGGATCATACTGCTGCTGAGCATATTGGTGGCCTGTTCGCGGGAGAATAACGTTCCGGCGGAGCCTGTGATGCAGGATGGCGAATGGACCGGAAGCGGGGAAGGACGGAATGGGATGATACTGGTTAAGATAACTGTCTCGGAGCATCGGATCACAGATATCGTGGTGGTCAGCCAGGGAGAATCGTCATTCGCCCAGGATGCCATCAAAGGGATGGTGGCACGTGCCCTCGAGAAACAGTCTATTCTGGGCAGTGTGGATGCCATATCCGGAGCCACGCTTACCAGCAACGGTATGATAGAGGCCATCAACATGGCCATCCGGTCGGCCCTGGGACAAGGTGATTCGGGAAAGGCAATCTATAAAGACGGCAGCTGCGATGTGGTTATTGTGGGTGCCGGTGGGGCTGGGCTCACCGCCGCCGTTCAAGCCGCTTCAGGGGGAGACCTCCAAGTTATCGTCCTTGAAAAACAGGGAATTATTGGAGGGAACACCAACTATTCCACCGGCGGCATCAATGCGGCAGGTACGCAGGCGCAACGGGACCTGGGCATCCAGGACAGCCCCGATCTGTTTTACGAAGACACGATGCGCGGTGGAAAGCAGAAGAATATTCCGGCGCTGGTGCGCAGTCTGGTGGATCATGCCGCCGCCACCTTGGCCTGGCTATCGTCGCTCGGGGCCGATCTTTCCGACGTCGGACTCATGGGCGGAAGCAGCGTAAAGCGGACGCACCGGCCTAAAGGCGGGACCGCTATCGGTTCTCATCTCATGAAGGTGCTGAAAGAAGCATCCTCCAAGTCCAACGTAGAGATTCGCACTTCCAACAAAGTGATCGGCCTCATCAGCGATGCCGGAGAGGTTAAGGGGGTGAAGGTGGAGAACGCAGACGGGAGCACGTATCGCCTTCAGGCAAAAGCCGTTGTGATTGCAACCGGAGGGTTCGGCGCCAATCTGGAGATGGTCACCCGTTATCAGCCTTCTCTCTCCGGCTTCGCCACCCTGAACCATCCGGGCGCAACGGGGGACGCTTTCTCCTGGCTGGGCGATGTCGGAGGAAGCACGACTCAAATGGAGTATATCCAAATTCATCCGACAGCCGAGGCCGATAATCATATCCTTATCACGGAAGCTGTCCGAGGAAACGGCGCCATCCTTGTGAATCGCGCCGGAAACCGTTTCGTCAATGAGATGGAGACACGGGATGTGGTTTCTGCGGCTATTTTGAACCAGGAAAACGCAGATGCCTATCTGGTGTTTGACCAGAGCGTGCGCAGTTCCCTCTCTTCCATTGAGACCTATGCCAATCAGCATCTGCTGACGGAGGGCTCAGACCTGGAAGCCCTGGCCTCCAAGGCGGGACTTCCCGCATCGGCCTTCCGTGCAACCATGGCACGTTACGCCGCCTTTCAAAAGTCGGGCGTCGATGAAGACTTCGGGCGCAGCAGTACGCAGATGACAGCCTCCCTGGAGACGCCGCCTTTCTATGCGATACGTGTCAAACCGGCCATTCATCATACCATGGGCGGCATAAGTGTCGATACCGATATGCATGTCCTGCGTGCCGACGGAACTCCTGTTCCCGGCCTTTTCGCCGCCGGGGAAGTAACGGGGGGCGTTCACGGCGCTAACCGTCTTGGCGGAAACGGTGTCGCCGATATTGTCGTCAACGGTAAAATAGCCGGGCAAAACGCCGCGGAATACGCAAAATAGAACGAGTCCTTCAGCCATCATCCCATGCTGGCTCGTCGCCAGCAGGTAAACTATGGCCTCTTCGATTTTCATTTATGCGAAGATACTGCTTTTTTCATAACGACAAAGTTACGGAAATATCCCCTTCTCCCGCTTTCAGGAAGGACTTCAGTTCATCCAGGGAGCCGTATTGCATCTTGCCGATGCGTGTATAGCTCCAGGAGTTGCTACCGTAGAACAATACAATCTGATTACCGCTATACAGGATGACATCACCGGGTTGCGTAGTGATCTGGGAATTGTTTGCAGGTAGCGTCAGTCCCAGCGGCCCCACCTTCTCGAAGCCGCCGTAATCGTGGGCCT
>JAEELG010000122.1 GCA_016288775.1 Bacteroidales bacterium
CCGGAAGGCCAAAAACGGCACCTCGGCAAAACTTACAAAAACCAATAAAAAATTTTGTAGAAAAGGGAGAAAATTCTTGACGTCTCCCTTTTCTTTTGCTATAATCACCAATTGCGTGGATTTGCCCATGAGGGGCATACTGCGCACTTCGGCACCCCGGCAGGGGGCCGGAAAAAGTACGGAAGAAAGGAGGAAAACAATGCCAACCTTTAACCAGCTGGTGAGAAAAGGCAGAGAACAGGTCACCTACAAGTCCACCTCTCCTGCACTGCAGAAGAGCATGAACACCCTGCGCAACAAGGAGACCAACCAGAGCTCGCCCCAGAAGAGAGGCGTCTGCACTGCGGTGCGTACCTCGACCCCCAAGAAGCCGAACTCTGCTCTGCGGAAAATCGCGCGTGTCCGTCTCACGAACGGCTACGAGGTCACTGCTTACATCCCCGGTATCGGCCACAACCTGCAGGAGCACTCTGTGGTCATGATCCGCGGCGGCCGTGTCAAGGACCTTCCCGGTGTGCGTTACCACATCATCCGCGGGACTTTGGATGCCCAGGGCGTCACGGGCCGTATGCAGGGACGTTCAAAGTACGGCGCGAAGAGACCGAAAGCTGCAAAGAAAAAGTAAAGATTTCTACGGCGGCAAACTGCCCTGTCGTTTATATAGATGAAAGGCTTTTCTCTGGCCTTCCCGCCTGACGGCGGAGAAGGCGGAAAGCCGGAATGTAAACCTCAGGGCGCAGCGGACGCGCAGTGCGCGTTCGAGTACCTGTGATTCCATTTTTTAATGAAGGAGGGAAGCAACGTGCCCAGAAGAGGTAATGTTCCCAAGAGAGAAATTTTGCCTGATCCTGTTTACAACAGCGTTCTGGTGACCAAGCTCATCAACGGTGTTATGCTGGACGGCAAAAAGGGTGTTGCTCAGAAGGTTGTTTACGGTGCTTTTGACATCATCAAGGAGAAGACCGGAAAGGAACCCCTTGATGCTTTCACCGAAGCCATGAACAACATCATGCCCGCTCTCGAGGTCAAGGCACGCCGTGTCGGTGGCGCAACCTATCAGGTGCCTATCGAGGTTCGGCCTGCCAGACGTCAGACGCTGGCACTTCGCTGGCTGGTGGATTATTCCCGCAAGCGCAGCGAAAAGACC
Source organism: Bacteroidales bacterium (assembly GCA_016288775.1). Taxonomy (GTDB): domain Bacteria; phylum Bacteroidota; class Bacteroidia; order Bacteroidales; family UBA932; genus Cryptobacteroides. The sequence continues at coordinate 1,148 of JAEELG010000122.1, forward strand.
ATGAAAGAGCGCCTTGCAGGCGAAATCATGGACGCATGCAACAACCTCGGCGCTGCTGTCAAGAAGCGCGAGGATATGCACAAGAATGCCGAAGCCAACAAGGCCTTCGCGCATTTCAGATGGTAATCATTTCAGGAGCAGCATAATATGCCCAGAAAGTATTCACTGGAAAAAACGAGAAATATCGGAATCATGGCTCACATTGATGCCGGCAAGACCACCACGACGGAACGGATTCTGTTCTACACCGGTGTCAATTACAAGCTGGGTGAGACGCATGAGGGAACCGCGACCATGGACTGGATGGCGCAGGAGCAGGAGAGAGGCATCACCATCACTTCTGCGGCGACCACCTGCTTCTGGCGTGATACCCGCATCAATATCATCGATACCCCGGGCCACGTAGACTTTACCGTTGAGGTCGAGCGCTCTCTGCGGGTGCTGGACGGATGCGTGACCGTGCTATGTGCAAAGGGCGGCGTGGAGCCTCAGTCCGAGACTGTCTGGAGGCAGGCGGACCACTATCATGTTCCCCGTATGATTTACGTGAACAAGATGGATATCATGGGCGCCGATTTCTATCATGTGCTGGATATGGTACATGACAGATTGAAGTGCAATGCGGTTCCCATTCAGCTTCCGATCGGCAGGGAGGAAAGCTTCCAGGGTATTATCGACCTGGTGGATATGAAGGCGCGCATCTACTACGATGACCTCGGCAAGGATCAGCGAGACGAGGAGATTCCGGAAGACCTGCGCGAGCTGGCGGCAGAATATCGCGACAAACTCCTGGAGGCGGTCTCCGATTTCGACGATGACATCATGGAGAGTTATCTGTCGGGTGAGGAGGTACCGGCGGAAAAAATCCGCAATGCCATCCGCAAAGCCACGGTTGCGGTGAAAATGGTTCCCGTGACCTGCGGCACTTCCTATAAAAACAAAGGCGTACAGAAGCTTCTGGATGCAATCGTGGATTACATGCCCTCCCCGCTGGATGTTCCTCCGGTGGAAGGCAAGAATCCCAAGACGGACGAGCTCGAAACCCGCGAAGCCAACGACGAGGCGCCTTTCTCGGCACTCGCCTTCAAGATCATGACCGACCCCTTCGTCGGCAAACTCGGCTTCTTCCGGGTGTATTCCGGCAACCTGGAAACAGGCAAGACGGTTATGAACTCGACCAAGGGCCAGCGCGAGCGGCTCGGACGCATCCTGCAGATGCATGCCAACCACAGAGAGGACATCGACCACGTCTTTTCCGGCGACATCGCGGCAGCGGTGGGCCTGAAGAACACGACGACGGGCGATACCCTCTGCGATGAAAAGCATCCCATTGTTCTGGAATCGATGGAATTCCCCGAACCGGTCATCCGCGTGGCGATTGAGCCCAAGACGAAGGCCGGTCAGGAAAAGATGGCCATCGCCCTGCAGAAGCTGGCAGAGGAGGACCCGACCTTCAAGACCTATACGGACGAGGAGACGGGCCAGACCATTATCGCCGGCATGGGCGAGCTGCATCTGGAAATCATCGTGGACAGACTGCTCCGCGAGTTCAAGGTGGAGGCCAACGTCGGCAAGCCTCAGGTTTCCTACAAGGAGACCATCCGCAAGTCGGCGACGGTGGATACCCGCTATGTCCGGCAGACCGGCGGCAAGGGCCAGTTCGCCCATGTCAAGCTCACGATCGAGCCGAACGAAACCGGCAAGGGATACGAGTTCGTCAACAAGATCACGGGCGGTGCGATCCCCAAGGAATACATCCCCTGTGTGGATCAGGGCATCCAGGGCGCCATGCTCTCGGGCGTGCTCGCCGGCTATCAGGTCGTGGACGTCAAGTGCACCCTGATCGACGGATCCTTCCACGAGGTCGACTCTTCCGAGCTCGCATTCAAGATCTGCGGCAGCATGGCCTTCAAGGAGGCCTGCGAAAAGGCGGATCCCACCCTGCTGGAACCGATCATGAAGGTTGTGGTTACAGCCCCGGATGATTATATGGGCGACGTCATCGGCTACATCAACGCCCGGCGCGGCCAGATCACGGGAACGGATATCCAC
>JAEELG010000123.1 GCA_016288775.1 Bacteroidales bacterium
AACGCAGGTCCGAAGATCCTCGAGCCTATCTACAACGTGGAAGTCATGACTCCGAGCGAGTATCAGGGCTCTGTGATGTCCGACCTCCAGAACCGCCGCGGTATCCTCGGCGACATGGGTGCCGACAAGGGCTTCGCCATCCTCAAGGCCCGCGTGCCTCTGGCAGAGCTCTATCGCTACTCCACCACGCTGAGCTCCCTCACCGCAGGTTCCGCAACCTTCACCATGGAGTTCGCCGACTACCAGCCGGTTCCCGGTGAAGTCCAGACCAAGCTCCTCGCCGACTACGCGGCACAGGAGAAGGAAGAGGACTAATTCTAACCTCTCTATATTAACGACGGCGTCGGAGGTACATTCACGTGTGCCTCCGACGTCATTTTTACCCGTTTTTGCTGTCGGAGGTCCAAGCGGAAGAACCTCCGACGACAGCTCTCGGAAAATATGACTATCTTTGCGCCCTGTATGACGCTGATTCTTACGGGGAGTCCGACGCGTTACGGCGAGGACAGGTTTACGGGCGACAATGGCTTTCTGGCCACAGTCAAGGCGGAGCTGCCCCCGAAGCCGCGCATCCTGATGATCAGCGCCGCGCCGGACGACCGCGCATTTACCGACAGCGTGCTTGAGGGCATGACGCTTTGCGTACGGAACTCCGGCATCAAACCGTCTTCCATCACAATGCTCGACCGCCGGAACTGTGCCCGGGCGGCCGGTCTGGTGCGCAAGGCCGACTGGATTGTGCTCTGCGGCGGGCATGTCCCAACCCAGAACAAGTTCCTCCACGAAATCAATCTCAAGGCCCTGCTGAAGGATTTCGACGGCCTGGTGATGGGATGCAGCGCCGGCAGCATGAACTGCGCCGACATGGTCTATTCGCATCCCGAGATGCCGGGCGAGGCGTCCGACCCGTCATACGGGCGCTGGCTGCGCGGCCTTGGCCTGACCGACATACAGATTATCCCGCATTACTATCAGGTGTGCGATTACATGCTCGACGGCCGCCGGCTTTTCGAAGACGTCATTTTCCCCGACAGCTGGCATCACCGTTTCTATACCTTCCCCGACGGAGGGTATATCATAAACAAGAACGGCCGCAGCGTCCTCCACGGCACCGCCTGGGAGATATCCGACGGCTCGATGAAACAGATATGTAGTGAAAATCAAGTGTATACCTTTATGAACGTTGTTTTTGTTTCCCCTCACTTCCCGCAGACTTACAGTCATTTCTGCGCCGGCCTGCGCCGCAACGGAGTCAACGTGCTCGGCATCGCCGACACCCCTTACGGCAACCTTAACGACGAACTCCGCAGCTCGCTGAAGGATTATTATCAGGTCCGCAACCTTGAGGATTACGACGAGGTGTACCGCGCCGTGGCGTGGTTCGCCCATAAATACGGCCGCATCGACTGGATCGAATCCAACAACGAATACTGGCTGGAGCAGGACGCCCGCCTGCGCACGGACTTCAACGTGAACTCGGGCATCAAGACCGACCACATCGAAGCCATCAAGGAGAAATCCGAGATGAAGAAGTACTACGCCATAGGCAAGGTGCCCACCGCCCGCCAGATCAAGGCCGCAGAGGGCCTGGAGGCCGTCCGCGCCTTCTCACGCAAGACCGGGTTCCCCATCATCGCCAAGCCCGACAACGGCGTCGGCGCGTCCGGAACCTACAAACTGAACTCTGAAGAGGAACTGAAAGACTGGTTCGCGGCGCACCCCGACAACTACGGCGCTTTCGTGGTGGAGGAGTTCGTCACCGGCCTGCTCACCTCATACGACGCCGTGTACGATTCGCACGGCGAGCCTCTGTTCGAATCGATGGGAGTCTATCCCACGCCCATAATGAACATAGTGCACGACAACCTTGACTCCTGCTATTGGGTAGAAAAGGACGTGCCCGCGGCGCTCGCGCGCGTAGGCCGCCGCACCGTCAAGGCGTTCGGCATCAAGAGCCGCTTCGTGCACCTCGAATTCTTCAAGCTCGACCGCGACCGCGAGGGGCTCGGAAAGAAGGGCGACTTTGTGGGTCTGGAGGTGAATATGCGCCCTGCAGGTGGCTACACTCCGGATTTGATGAACTTCGCGCACAGCACCGACGTGTATCAAATCTGGGCCGACATGGTGGCCTTCGACGAAAGGCGCAAGGAAGCCGGAGAGCAGTATTTCTGCGCCTATGCCAGCCGCCGCGACTGCTACAGTTACGTGCATACGCACGGTGAAGTCCTGGCACGCTACGGCACCGGAGTCTATTCCACAGCCGATCCGGCTCTCGGCATCTGCATGTGCCAGCGCATGCCGGACGCCCTGTCCGACGCCCTTGGCAACCAGGTGTACGTGGCACGCTTCGCCTCCCGCAAGGAGATACAGCCGTTCTTCGACTTCGTCTGCGAGAGGGCGTAAGTCTACACTGACATGCGGGAACTGTGAAACTCCGGAGCTCCGGAGGCGGCGGCGATGGCGGCGATGTTTCCGGCGCGAACGCCGCACCCGGCCATGATAACGATGCGTCCGGCGGCGGCGCGCACAAGCTCGCCAATCATCTCGCGCCCCTGAAATGCGTCGGGTGCGTGGCCGGAAGTCAGCAGCCGGTCGCAGCCCAGGCCGATAATGTTTTCCAGAGCCTCCATCGGCCTGGCGCAGACATCAAAAGCCCTGTGGAATGTAACGGAAAGGCCATTTTTACGGGCCTCGGCCACCAGGCGGCCGACAAGAGGAACATCCACCGAACCGTCGGGCTTCAAGGCTCCGACAACCACTCCGTTTGCACCCAGGCGGCCACAGAGCCGGATGCTTTCCAGCATGGTCTCAACCTCACTTTCAGAATAAACGAAATCGCCCTCCCGGGGTCTTATAAGAACGTTTATCGGCAGATCCGTAGCCGCTATCGCCTCGCGCAACAGCCCCTCCGACGGAGTCACGCCGCCCACGTCGAGCCTTTCACACAGCTCGATACGCCGCGCCCCTGCGCGCCCCGCGGCACGCACTGCGTCCAATGTCGGACAACAAGCTTCGATGAAATACGGCACCTGTTTATTCCGCAGGAGTCTTGGCGAGCACGGCGCGGAGCACGCGGGTGAGCTGGTCGGTGCAGGAGGTGCCCCGGCCGTTGCAGTTGATGCCGCTGAGGCGCTCCAGGGCAAACTCCACCGTGGCGCCCTCGAGGAGGGCACCCACGGCCTGGAGGTTGCCGTGGCAGCCGCGCATGTACTTCAGGTTGTAAATCTTCCCGTCAATCAGGTCGAAATTGATCAGCTTGGAACAGACCAGAGCGCTGGGCTCGGCCGTAATGTGACGCACACCGTTCTCAACGGTATCGGACACTATCCTGTAATCGTCGCCGGGCATCATCACTCCTTAACCGTTGAAGCGAGGAACAGCTCGTCCATCTGGATCTGGTCGATCTTGGACGGGGAATCGATCATGACGTCGCGTCCCTGGTTGTTCTTGGGGAATGCGATGTAGTCGCGGATGGTCTCCTGGCCGCCGAACAGCGCGCACACGCGGTCGAAACCGAAGGCGAGGCCTCCGTGAGGCGGGGCGCCGAACTTGAAGGCGTTGATGATGAAGCCGAACTTGTACTCGGCCTCCTCGGGGCCAATGCCCAGCACCTCGAACATGCGCTTCTGCATGTCAGCATTGTGGATTCGGATGGAGCCGCCGCCCAGCTCGGTGCCGTTCAGCACGAAGTCGTAGGCGTTGGCGCACACGCGCTCCAGATCCTCCTTGGCATCGGAATAGAACCACTTCTCGTGCTCCGGCTTGGGAGCGGTGAACGGGTGGTGCATGGCGTAGAAGCGGCCGTCCTCCTCGCTCCACTCGAGCAGGGGGAAGTCCACGATCCACAGAGGTGCGAACACGTGAGGATCCCTGAATCCCAGGCGGTTGCCCATCTCGATACGGAGCACGCCCAGGCGGGTCTGAGTCTTGCGCTTCTCGCCGCACATGATCAGCAGAAGGTCGCCCGCTGCGGCGCCGCATGCATCGGCGACAGCCTGCAGCTTCTCGGGAGTATAGAACTTGTCGACAGAGGACTTCACGCTGCCGTCGGCGTTCAGCTTAACGTAAACGAGGCCCTTGGCGCCCACCTGCGGGCGCTTGACCCACTCGGTAAGCTCGTCGAGCTGCTTGCGGGTGTACTCGGAGCAGCCGGGAACGGCGATGGCGCCCACGTACTGAGCGTCGTCGAACACGCCGAAGCCGCAGCCCTGCACGAGCGGCGTAACCTCGTGAATCTTCATTCCGAAGCGGATGTCGGGCTTGTCGGAGCCGTAGTTGTCCATGGCGTCGTACCAGCTCATACGGGGGAGCGGATCGGGAATGTCGACGCCGAGGGCGTTCTTGAACATCTGCCTCATCATGCCCTCGAACATCGCGAGCACGTCGTCCTGCTCCACGAAGCTCATCTCGCAGTCGATCTGCGTGAATTCGGGCTGGCGGTCGGCGCGCAGGTCTTCGTCGCGGAAGCAGCGCACGATCTGGAAGTAGCGGTCGTAGCCGGCAACCATCAGCAGCTGCTTGAAGGTCTGGGGGCTCTGAGGGAGCGCATAGAAGGTACCCGGATTCATGCGGGACGGCACCACGAAGTCGCGGGCGCCCTCGGGAGTGGACTTGATCAAATAAGGGGTCTCTATCTCCATGAAGCCCTGTCCGTCTAGGTAGGTGCGGATCTCCTGTGCCAGGCGGTGCCTCAAAGCCAGCGCCCTCTGAAGGGGCGGGCGGCGCAGGTCGAGATAACGGTACTTGGCGCGCAGGTCCTCACCGCCGTCGCTGACCTCCTCGATGGTGAACGGAGGGACGGCGGAACGGTTGAGCACCTTGATGCCGGAAACCTTGATCTCGACGTCGCCGGTGGGCATCTTGGCATTCTTGCTTTCGCGCTCGAGTACCTCGCCCTCCACCTGGATCACGAACTCGCGTCCGAGGCCGGAGGCGACCTCGACCAGCTCCGGTGCGGCGTCGGCCTCGACCACCAGCTGCGTGATGCCGTAACGGTCGCGCAGGTCGATGAAGGTCATGCCGCCGAGTTTGCGGGATTTCTGCACCCATCCCGCGAGGGTTACTTTCTTGCCTTTGTCGGCGATACGGAGCTCGCCGCAAGTGTGTGTTCTGTACATATGTTGTGTTACTTGTTGTCCAGTCTGCAAATTTAGCAAAAATGCTATAAAAAACCTATGCTGAAGGGCGCGAAAGCCGCATGAGCACCGACACCGGCTCGTACCGCCCGGCCGTGTGCCTGAATACCGAGTCTCCGGGGCCGAAGGCGCACTCCGCAGCGGTGAAGCGGCAGCGCTTGTCGTCCTTGTGGTCAATGCATACAACCCCGGAAACGATATCGCCTACCGACTGCCCGCCGGCGGAATAATTCTCGGTTACCGCAGCACCCACATTGCCGGGCATTCCGGCCATGCAGTCGGCCCCGCGGAGGCCGTGGCCGCTTACTTCCGCCACGAAATCGGCCCACGCCACGTCGGCGCTCACCATTACCAGGACATCTTCGAGTCCCATGTCGATATACTTGATCATAGCGCCGCAAAGTTAGGTAAATTTTCCGACTTCAAATATATTTGATATATTTGTAGTCCATATGGAATTTTTGCATTTCACACTGGTCGACCTGGTTGACATCATACTCGTTGCGGCGGTCATTTATCTGGTTTTCCGCTGGATCCGCGGCTCTTCGGCGATAAACATCTTCATCGCCATCATCATACTGTTCATCGTACGCGTGGTGGCCACCGCCATGAACATGAAGATGGTGTCGGCCATGCTGGGCACCATACTCGACGTGGGCGCCATAGCCATTATCGTAATTTTCCAGCCGGAGATACGCCGCTTCCTCAACAACATCGGGCGCACCGCCGGCCAGAACAACGTGATGAAAAAGTTCTTCAGGCGCCAGCAGGCGGAGGGGCTCGATTCCGGCCTCATCTCCGAAATCGTGCTTGCGGTGGAGCAGATGGCGGCAAACAAGACCGGCGCCCTCATCGTGGTGCGCCGCCGCGACAACCTCCAGAGCATCATCGCCACAGGCGACCTGGTCGACGCCCGCGTGAGCCAGCGCCTCGTGATGAACATATTCTTCAAGAACTCCCCGCTCCACGACGGAGCCATGGTCATAGGCGGCAACCGCATCATCGCGGCCCGCTGCACCCTTCCCCTCACCGACAGGCTGGACCTTCCGGCGTCGTTCGGAATGAGGCACAAGGCAGCCGTCGGACTCGCCGAACAGTGCGACGCCGACGTGGTGGTGGTGTCCGAGGAAACCGGCGAAATCAGCCTCATGCAAGGCAGCACCGTAACCCGCATCGACTCCTCCAACCTGCTGAAACTTAAACTCCAGAGAAATGACGAATGACAGGCTCGAAGCCAAACTGGGCTTCGACAAGGTACGACAGATCATAGCCGACAAGTGCAAGACCGACTACGCCGCGGCCCGCGTGGCTTCGGAGCGGTTTTCCACTTCCGCGAACACCATACGCAAGCGCCTGCAGCTCACCGACGAGATGCGGCTCATCCTGATGTTCGAGGAGAACTTCCCCACCACCGGCTACATCGACGGCGTACCGTTCCTGGACCCCCTGCGCAAGGAAGGCGCCAGCATCGACGCCCTCAGCCTCGCCAAACTCCGCACCCTGCTGGACACAACCCGCCGGATCACCAACTTCTTCGGGAGCATCAAGGACGGAATCTATCCGCGCCTGAAGGCACTCAGCGCCCCCGTTTCCACCTTCCCGGAAATCCTCCGCCGAATCGAGGGCATACTCGACCGCTACGGCGAGATCAAGGACTCCGCCTCCGACGAACTCTTCAACATCCGCCGCGGCATACGCGAAAAGGAGGCCGCCATCTCCAGGCGCGCCGGAGCCATACTCAAGCAGGCACAGGCCGCCGGAATCACCGATTCCGAAGCCTCCGTGGCCATGCGCGACGGCAAGTACCTCATTCCAGTCAGCACCGCCTCCAAGCGCAAGCTCAGCGGCTTCGTGTACGACGAGTCCGCCACCGGCAAGACCACCTACATCGAGCCCGCCGAGATCCTGGAACTCGAGAACGAAATCAGCGAGCTGCAGTTCGCGCAGACCCGCGAGATCGCCCGCATCCTGCGGGAGTTCACCGACTTCCTGCGCCCCTACCTCCCGGAGGTCATCGCCGGCGCCGAGTTCATTGGCGAGATAGACTTCATCATGGCCAAGGCTCAGACTGCGCTGGACTTCATCGCCGGCATGCCGGTCATCTCCAGTGACGGCTCCGTCACCCTCCGCAAGGCCCGCCACCCCCTGCTGGAAAGGGCCCTCAAGCGCGAGAACAAGGCCATCGTTCCGCTGACCGTGACCCTCACGCCAGCCAAGCGCATACTCCTTATCTCCGGCCCCAACGCCGGCGGCAAGTCGGTGTGTCTCAAGACGGTAGGCCTGCTGCAGTATATGTTCCAGTGGGGCATGCTGATCCCCACTTCCGAGACCTCGGAGCTCCCCATATTCGACCGCATCGAGGTCAGCATAGGCGACGACCAGTCGCTGGAGAACGATCTCAGCACCTACAGTTCCTTCCTCTCCGACATGCGCCTGATGCTCACAGAGTCGGACGAGAAAACGCTGGTGCTGATCGACGAGTTCGGTGCCGGCACCGAGCCCGCGGCCGGAGGCGCCATCGCCGAGGCCATCCTGGCCGAGATGGACCGCCGCGGCGTGTGGGGCGTGATCACCACCCACTACACCAACCTCAAGCTGTACGCCGCCGGGGCCGACACCCGAGTGATCAACGGCGCGATGCTGTACGATTCGTCGAAGATAGCCCCGATGTTCGCCCTCGAAATCGGGCTTCCGGGCAACTCCTTCGCATTCGAGCTGGCCCGCAAGATGCGCCTCCCCGAGAGCATAGTCAAGGACGCCGAGGCACGCGCCGGCGAGGAATTCGTGGGCATGGAGCGCAACCTCCGCAAGATAGCCCGCAACCGCCGCCAGCTCGACGAGAAGCTTCAGAAGATCAAACATACCGACAAGACCCTCGAAGGCCTCACCGAGCGCTACCAGCAGGAGCTGGAGGACATACAGCGCCAGCGCAAGGACATACTCGAGGAGGCCCGGAAGGAGGCCGAACAGATAGTCAAGGGCGCAGGCGCCCAGGTGGAGAAGACCATCCGCGTGATCAAAGAGTCCCAGGCCGACAAGGAGCAGACCAAGGCGGCGCGCGCCGAGCTGCAGGGCTTCATCGGCGCACTCCAGGAGCGCAAGACCAAGCAGCAAAAGGAGCGCGACGAATACATCGAACGCAAGATAAGCAATCTGGAGAAGCGCCGTAAGAAGGAAGATGCAGCACCACAGGCCAAGCCGGCCCGCGTCGAAGCCCTCAAGGTGGGCGAGAAAGTGAAGGTGAAGAGCAACGGCCTCGTGGGCGAAGTCACGCGCGTAAGCGGCAAGAACGTCACCATCAGCGTGGGCAACATTTCCAGCACCATGAAGGCCGACGGGCTGGAGCGCATATCCTCCAACGAGTTCCGGGAGGTGTCGCGCAAGGTCTTCAAGCCCGCTATGCAGAAGGTGGACGCATCCATCAGCAACCGCAAGCTGGGCTTCAAGCCGGAAATCGACATTCGCGGGGAACGCCTCTCCGACGCCCTAGACATAGTGATGCATTACATCGACGATGCGATCATGCTGGGCGTGGGTCAGGTGCGAATCATACACGGCAAGGGTACCGGCGTGCTCCACGAAGAGATACAGAAATACCTCCGGACCGTCCCGGGCGTCGCCCGCGTGAGCGACGAAGACGTCCGCATCGGCGGTGCCGGAGTAACCATAGTAACACTTGAATGAATAACCACTTTTACTGTGTAATAATGGCCGGAGGCCTCGGAACCCGGTTCTGGCCGATAAGCCGGAGTTCCAAGCCCAAGCAGTTCCTGAACTTTGCCAAATCCGGCAAGTCCTTCCTGCGGCTGGCTTACGAGAGGGTCGCCGGCATCATTCCGGCTGGGAACATACTCGTGGTGTCGCAGGAACGCTACCGCGACCTGGTTCTCGCCGACATTCCCGAGCTCCCTTCGAACAATCTGCTGCTGGAGCCCTATAACCGCAACACGGCGTCCTGTATCGCATACGCAAGCTATACGATACTCAGGCGCGACCCCGAAGGAGTGGCCCTGATCACCCCCTCCGACCAGGTAGTGGAAGACCACGACAAATACCGGAACACCGTGAGCACGGGGCTGGAGTATGCCGCCTCCAACGACGTGCTGCTCACGCTCGGCGTGGTGCCCAGGCGCCCGGATCCCAACTTCGGATACATCCAGACCGAGATTCCCATGGCCGACGGCACCCCCGTGCGGGTGAAGACCTTCACCGAGAAGCCCAGTGTGGAGCTCGCACGCGTGTTTCTCGACAGCGGCGAATTCCTCTGGAACGCCGGCATCTTCATCTGGAAGGCGGCGGTGATCACCGAGGAGATGGAGAAGTACGTGCCCGAGGTCACGCGGCAGTGGGACGGATGGCAGGATTATATCGGCACCGCCGGGGAACGGAGCTTCCTGGAACGCATCTACCCCGACATGCCCAGGACCTCCATCGACTATGCCGTAATGGAGAAATCCGACAGGGTGATGGCGATTCCGGCAGGCTTCGACTGGAACGACCTCGGCAACTGGGATTCTCTGTACGAATACTTTTCCGACGGCGACAACTCCGTGAAAGTCAACGGAAAGAGCCTCATGGAGGAGAATTCCGGAACCCTTGTGTTCTCACCTTCTCCCGACAAGCTGGTGGCCGTCAAAGGCCTGAAGGATTTTATCGTGGCCGATATCGACAACGTGCTTATGATCTGCCCCAGGGACGATATCAAGGATTTCGTCTCGGAGCTTTCCCTTCCCGAATACGAAAAATTCAAATGATATGAACAAGTATCTTGAAAGGCGCAACCGCCTGCGCGCCCTTCTGGCAGGCGAGACCGGAATTGTGGTGTTCCTCGGCAACGTGGAATCGCCCGCGCAGTATTTCGACAATGCCTACAAATGGCGTCAGGACAGCAACTGGCTGTATTACTTCGGCATCGACGAGCCCCGCTTCGCAGCCGTGCTCGACCTGGATTCCGGAGCGGAGACCGTGTATGCCGACGACTTCGGTATCGACGACATCATCTGGATGGGACCCATGCCGAGCGTGGCGTCGCTTGCGGAAGGTGCCGGAGTCGGTAACTCCGGGCCCTACGCCGGACTGGACGCTGCCGTGGCCGCCGCCCGCGCCGCAGGACGCCGTGTACACTGGCTCCCCGTGTCGCGCTGGTACAATGCAGTGAAGATGGGTGGCCTCATTGGAATAGCACCCGGCGAGTGCTTCAGCGCCGGCAAGAAGGGCTGCGCCGCCGCATCCGAGCCGCTGGTCCGCGCCGTGGTCAAGATGCGTCTGGTCAAGGACGCAGGCGAGATAGAACTGCTCGACAAGGCGTCCGAGCTCGGCTACCGCATGCATACCGCTGCCCGCAAGGGCATACGCATCGGCCGCATCGAGCAGGAGATCGTTGGCGACATGGAGAGCGTAACGCTCGCAGGCGGATGGGGTGTGTCTTTCGCCACCATCCTCACGCAGCACGGAGAGATCTTCCACTGTCACTCGCATGATGCGCAGATCGAGCCCGGCAGGCTGCTGCTGATCGACGCGGGCGCCGAAAGCAACGAGCACTACGCCTCCGACAACACCCGCACCTACCCCACCGGAGGCCGTTTCACGGCACGCCAGAGGGACATCTATCAGACCGTTTACGAGTGCAACGAGATTGCGTTCAACATGACCCGGCCGGGCGTGAAGTACCGCGACTGCCATCTGGCGGCGGTGCGTCACATGCTCGACAACCTCGGGCAGCTGGGCATCGTTTCCGGCGATGTCGACGAAATGACTGCCGACGGCGTCGGAGGACTCTTCATGCCGCACGGACTCGGGCACAACATGGGTCTCGACGTGCACGACATGGAAGACCTGGGCGAGAATCTGGTGGGCTACGACGACGACCAGGTCCGCTCCACCCAGCTTGGGCTCGGCAGTTTGAGAATGGCGCGCAGGCTGGTCCCCGGCAACGTGGTGACCGACGAGCCCGGCATCTACTTCATCCCCGCGCTCATCGCGCAGTGGAAGGCCGAACGCACCGACAAGGGCCGCGTGAACTACGAGAAGCTCGAGGAGTATCTCGACTTCGGCGGCATCCGTCTGGAGGACGACGTGCTGGTGACCGAAGACGGCGCCCGCAGGCTCGGGTCCAGGCGCCTGCCCATATCGCCAGACGAAGTCGAGGAGGCTATGGCCGCAGATTTGCTGCCGTAGCCGCCGGCAACCTGAACTGCTATGGACAAACGACTTACCAACGCTTCTTTATCGACTCTGCTGCAAACCCTCGCCGACTTCCTGATGCCGAGGGTTTGCGTGGTATGCGGGCGGCAACTGCTTGCAGGCGAGGAGCATCTGTGCTCCTGCTGCCTGGCCGGGTTGCCGCTCACTCATTTCGAGGGTATGCCTCACAATCCAATGGCCGACATGTACAACGCTCTCGTTGAGGCCCCGGCCTACGAGCGCGCGGCGGCCCTCTTCTATTACAAAGGGGAATACGGCAGGATAACCCAGGCGCTCAAGTACGGGCGCAATTTCGGGGCGGGCCGGTGGTTCGCGAGAATGCTGGGCGAGCGGCTTCAGGCGAGCGGAGCCTGGAGCGACGTGGACTTGGTTTGCTGCGTGCCGCTGCACTGGACGCGCCGCTTCTCGCGCGGGTATAACCAGGCGGAGGTGATTGCGCGCGAAGTGGCGTCAGTGCTGGGCGTGCCTTTCGAGCGGCGCCTGCTCCGCCGGGTCCGCAGGACCGGCTCCCAGACCCGCCTCGACGCCGGCAGCCGCCTCGCCAACGTCGCTGACGCCTTCGCTGTTCGGAAACGTTATTTTTGTTCTCCGTCGGGGGCGTCGTGGCGCAGGTCCTTTTTTATGGCCGGGACCAGCGCCGCAAATCAGCCGCTCACGCAATCTGATGGCGCCGGTCATCCCACTATTATCGGACCTGCGCCACAGCGGGTGCTGCTGATCGACGACGTGCTCACCACCGGCGCAACTTTGGCGGCGTGCTCCGCGGCATTGCGTGCCGCTTTTGGCCCCTCCGTCCGCATCAGCGTCGCCACCCTCGGATTCGCCGAAGCCTGATAATCAATCCCTTAGCTCCAGACGTCCGGGAAAATCTCCCAGAGGTCGAAACGCAAGTTAAAGAAAATCAGTATCTTTGCGAAAATGGTTATCGCATGAAACGCACGCTACTCTTCTTCACGCTGCTGCTGGTAGCGCTGACTCTCGCTGCCCAGCCCGGAGTTCGGCGCCCCGAACCGTCGAAGCACCACCTCCGTCCGTCGCTCAGCCGCCCGTCCGTTAGCCCGTACCAGGGCTGCCGCAACTATGGCAAAAGTATCGCCGTGTTCGGCGGATCGCTGTCGGTCAACAAGGAATCCGACGCCGCAAAGCAGATCTGGGCCGACCTGCTGAACGCCGAGGTCACCACCTACGGCGTGGGAGGAGCGGGGTTCGCCCTCACCAAAGGATACTCGCTCCAGCGCCAGGTCGACAGCGCCGGCGTCTTTGACGTCTACGTGCTCTGGGCATCCACCAACGACTTCACCGGCAACAAGGAATGCGGCACCTGGAAGGACTTCACGGAGTTCGACGGCTACGACGAGTCCCGCCTCGACACCCAGTGCGGCGGCATAAACTACTGCATCCAAAAGCTGCGCGAGAAGAATACCGATGCCGAGATCTACTTCTTCACCTCGCTGCGCTTCTTCCGTCGCAACTCCGGCTACAACCCCTTCTCCACCGACTTCAACGATACCGGAAAGAACTTCGCGGAATACGTCCAGGCGCAGATTGACTGTTGCCGCTTCCACGGCGTACCGGTGCTCGACCAGTTCAGCCTGCAGGGTGTGGACGTCCACAATTACGAACAGTACTACCTGGGCGACAACCTCCACATGAACGAAGCCGGCTACCGCCGCATCGGACCCCTCCAGGCCGCTTTTCTCGCAAACGGCAGATAGTTTGCAAATTCTATAAAAATACTTATATTTGCAGTCCCGTTTGACACGACGTGGTGAGATTGGAGAGGTGGGTGAGTGGCTGAAACCACCGGTTTGCTAAACCGACGTACGGGTCATTCCGTACCACGAGTTCGAATCTCGTCCTCTCCGCGCAATGCAATCAAAGGAAGGCGCCGCACGAAAGTGCGGCGTTTTTGTGTTTGCGGGCGCCCGTTGTAAGCTTGCTTACATAAGGGTGTCCGTGGATACAAAAACATGGGACCTTGGTACCGCCTTCCTCTTGATTGCTCACGGACAGACCGAGAAAAGGCCCGCGAAGCGGGGCTAATCTCGTCCTCTCCGCTGAAATTTAGCCCTAAGTGAATCACCATCAATCACTTAGGGCTATCTCTTTTCAAAAAAGCTGCACCAAAAATGCACTAACTCACAAACAGAAACCCACCAAGTGATTTGCTTAATCCCGTGAAGCTGATTATATTTGTAATGAAACGCAAATAGTGTTCTATTACTACGAGATTCCGCACTTAAAGATGCCGTATGAATAAGTATTCGATTCTTTTAGCTTTGCCTTTGCTGTGGTCCTGCGCCAATATGGATTACGACATCAGCAGCGGCATAGACAAGGAAATGACCTTGTTTACAGATCAGGTCAGCCTCCCGCTGGGAGATGTGGGGCCTTTGACTCCAAAGTCTCTCCTTGACAAGTCCGGCTTTGGCGATATGTTGAAAAGTTTTGTCAAGGAAGACAATGAGGGATACCTGGTCGTTGAGGAAGAAGGGCCGGTATATTCGAATCCGGTGATGCTCATAGCGCTCTTCATTCCAGACAAGACTAAACCGACAGATTTGCCGGTAAATGATTTTTCCGGTAATCTTGGTACAACGGCTTCCATCCTTGCAAACTTCGGCTTTAGCCCGTCTACGCAGGTGTTCTCGTTGCTTGCTGGGAATCCCCTCACGGAGGAGATATCCGTGTCCGGCAGAGTGACTCTTTCATCATCTCCGGAGGACGAGAGCCCCGCCGAGACCATAGTCTCTCAGGAGTTCTCCAGGGCAAAGGTGGCAGCGACCACGCAGGACAGTGAGATACTGCGGGTAGAACGTCCCGGAGGGAAGGCTTTCTACGATATCCAATTGGATAAACTGGTCTTGCATCTTCCTGGGTCTATGCTTGAGAAAGATCCGTCCGGCGGCCTTGGCAGCTTTTCATTGGCTTACCGATATAAGTCTTATCTTGCGCTCACAAGCGACTTCCCGGAGAGCATACCTTTCGATATCAATGACATCAATCTTCCACTCGCTCAATATAAGGTGAAAGAAGCGAGAATCCGTACCGATGTATCCAGTGAGATTCCCTTAACCCTGGAAGTGGCCAGCGTTGAAGTGCTTGTAAAACAGTCCGACGAGGAAGGGGTTGAATCGACAGTGGCTTCAGAGGATGTGAGCGTTACTCCGGGACTCAGAATCAATTCAGGATGCTCCGGCAGCCCTGTGGTGTCGCCGCTTGAGATTGTTATCAAGGCGCAGGAAGGCACTATTCCTGATATCAGCGGTCTCAGGCTGGGCTTTTCTATTAAGGCGCCTACCGGTTCGGGAGACAAGCGTCTGAATTTGAACCAGGCCATCAGTTTTAACAATCTCCGCGCAACTGTTTCCGGCGGAATAACCATCCAGAGCCTATGAAAAAGATAATACTGATTTCCTTTGCCGCACTTGCCTTCGGCACTCTCACCTGGGCTCAGAACATAGCCAATCCTGCAGAAAACGCATTTCTGGATGGCGGATTCATACGCATAGGAGAGATACAAAGTATCAGCCGCAATAGTGTTGGTGCAGCTTCTTTCCTCTTCCCTTCCGGTGACAAGCTGGTGACTGGTCTGCATTCCTCCATATCCAATGAAGATTTCCTTGGCGGACTCGAAGCAGTGAACAGTTTATACAGCCAGATCGATTACAATCTGGTTTCTTACGGCTGGAAAGGCAAGTCACGTGGATTCCATACCCTGGAAGCGGGCGCAAGGGTAAACTACGGTCTGTCGGTTCCCAAAGAAATCTTCCAGATATTGAAAACAGGAACGGCACTGTCTCCTTACGACCTTTCATCCCTCCGGGCTTTCGGGAACGTTTACGGAGAGATTGCCTACGGCTACTCTCTTCCCTTGGGGGACAAGTTCTCCATCGGCGGCAAGGTCAAGCTTCTGGTAGGCCTGAACAGTGTGGACGTGACTGCAAGGCAGTTTGCGCTCACTACAACCGAAGAACAGTATAAACTGGATCTGGATGCAGACCTTGACCTCACAAACCGCAACAAGAAAATAGGGGTAAACGAAGCCGGCTACCTGGACTACACAAGTTTTTCAGGAAAAGGCAAACTGGGCGCTCCGACGGGAGGCGGCCTTGCGATGGACCTGGGACTCGTCTGGAAGCCGTTCGACGGGTTCTCCATGTCGGCCTCGGTGCTGGATCTTGGAGGCATCCTCTGGTACTACGGAAATGCCGGCACATCGTCCGGTTCATACACCTTCGAGGGTTTGAAAGGACTCACGACCGAGGAATTCGAGAAGGATAAGCTTATGGCAAAGATAAAGGGAGTCGGCAATGAACTGTTGGACGTTATCAAGCCCAAGGCAGTAGATGGCCGATTCAAGTTTAAAGCTATCCCATTGAACGCTAATATGAAAGCCAGCTACGAGATGCCCTTCTGGAAGAGTCTTGCCATAGACGCTTCCGGACTCTATACCGGCTATAACTACTGCGCACCATATTGGGAAGCGAGGGGTGGCCTGTCCCTGGATTTCCCTCATTGCTTCCATCTGGGAGCAAGCGCCGGCGGCGGAGCCTGCGGCTTTGTTTACGGCGTGAATGGAAGCGTGGAACTTAAGTCATTCCGGCTGTATGCCAGCTATGAAAACGGTATAGGGGGCGTAATTCCTTATGAGGACATCCCTCTGAAAGCAAACAACAAGGTACTTCTTATCGGTTTAGTGTATTTGCTCAAGTAATTTCTCATAAAAAAGTATTTGTTGTTTCTTTCCTTCCTCGCCTGGTCATTTGTCGCAGTTGCGCAGGAGACCAAGATTCCTCAGCGTCTGGAACTTGTTACGGTCGATCTTCAGGTAGGAGATGACGACAGCTTTTTGAGCGTGGAGGAAAAAATGGAAGTATTCAATATGCCGATAGACGGAGTTAACCATTACTACCTTTCCGTAGGGCATCTGGGTATTGGCGGTGACATCTTACAAATCAATTTCGACCGCATCTTTGAGTTGTTCCTACCACTCGGGGGAGTGGCTTAGTCGCTTCGCCCCGCTACCCGCGGGGGCCCCGTCCGCTACACTCTTCGAACCAACCTCTACCGCTATTGTGAACTGGACACAATGTCAATGGTCTTCATCTGGGAGTACTTTCATGAAATGACTGGAGTATAAGTATTCCGCATGGCGTCAAAATGTATTTTATTATGGATTATCCACATTTTAATGGCATATAGCTTGCATAATGATTGCAAATGACTATATTTGCAGAAAAAGGAGACATTATGGCACAGACAGCAATGACCATCCGTATGGATAGTGACCTCAAAGTGCAGTTCGATGCACTTTGCGACGAATTTGGGATGAGCACTAATACGGCTTTTAACATCTTCGCCCGCGCCGTTGTGCGGAAGCGCAGGATTCCCTTTGCCATCGAGGCCCCGGCCAAAGAAGACGTCGTAAACAAAGGAAAGGCGGCCTTTGACGAGCTGCGCCGCATTGCGGCCGAGAACGGTCTCTCCGGAATGAGCCTTGAGGAGATTAACAAAGAAATAGCTCTGACTAGGGAGGGCAACTAATGGTGTATGCTGTAATTGACACGAATGTCCTTGTGTCAGCTATTATTGCCGCCCATTCGGATTCGGCAACCGTAATCATCAGGGAAAAGATCATGGACGGCACCATTGTCCCGCTTTATAATGTGGAGATTGTTGAAGAATATCATGATGTCCTTACCAGACCCAAGTTCCAATTCCCAGCTGAGCTGGTTGATGCCGTCCTGGATGTGATTCTTCAAAAAGGCCTCTCTCTGGAAAGGACTAAGACGGAAGAAGTCTTCACCGACCCCAAGGATGTAGTGTTTTACGAAATAGCCCTGTCTAAAGAGGGCTCTTATCTGGTGACGGGAAACACGAAGCATTTCCCAGCCACGCCCATTGTCGTTACGCCCGCAGAATTGCTCAGAATTCTTGATGCGATGGAATAAAGCAAGTAAGGTACAACGCAAGGATTACTAACATTTCTTACTAACAAGAATACTAACAAAATCGCTTAATACAGTTAACGACCGCCTGGGACAGCCTCAGACGGTCGTCTTTTTGTAAAATATTATAAATCAAGACGATTTGTGATGTTTTAATACGGTTTCACCAGCCGGGCCTATTTCAACGAAAAGTTCCGGGAACGCTTCAAAATGACGCCTTCCGAGTTCCGTAAAGCCTCCGGAAAGTAGTTTTTGCAAATAGCGTACAAATTGTTGCGGATAGCGTACAGCGTGATCCGCAACTTGCGTTATGTTTGCGGCAGTAACTTTAACCCCTGTTCGCGAATGGACACGTATGTCATCATCGCCGTCATAGTTGCTTCCGTCCTGGCAACCGCCGCCATCGCCATGGT